>JBMLOR010000198.1:0-34594 GCA_049242865.1 Chitinophagaceae bacterium
TAACAATTATATAAAAAATTTAAAAGAGAAGGTTTGGGGTTAACCCCAAACCTTCTCTTTTTGAATTTACACAGTATATGAGATAGTTTTTATATATTCGAAATACTTTGTTTATCAAATGAATGGGAGCTTTTTTTTTGATATTTCATTAAGCTTTTTTTAATGGAGCATGATTTTTAAGCAGCATTAGTTTAGTTTATACATTTTTCCTTTATTTTTAGCCCATGAAGTTTTTACGTTTAGCAGTGTTGTTGTCAGCAACAATTATTACATTACCAATATTAGCTCAACAGCGTCCTCATTATACACAATATGTTATGAATAACTTTGTAATCAATCCGGCTGTCGCTGGGATTGAAAATTATTGGGATGCAAAGTTGAGTCATAGAGCCCAATGGGTAGGATTGCAAGATGCACCTGTAACAACCTATTTCACTATTCATGGACCTTTGAAAAAGAGTGCCTATGGTAGAGAAACTGCTACTAGTTTTCATGCAAGGGGAGAAAATCCAAGAGGGCAGGCATATTGGCAAGAATATCAAAAAGCTGAACCTCATATGGGTTTTGGTGCTAGTTTTATTAGCGATCAAACAGGGCCTTTAAAGCGAACTGCTGCAAATGTTGCTTTATCGTATCATATTGGTATTAACGAACAAACAAGTTTGTCTGGTGGTATTAGCTTTGGATTTAACCAAATGACTTTGGATGCTGATAAATTGCAATTTGCTAATCCACTTGATCCTGTAGTGGCAAGTAGTGGTTTGTTAGATAGATTTACACCGGATATTAGTGCTGGTTTGTGGCTTTACAGTAGAGATTATTTTTTGGGTGCTGCAGTGCAGCAAGTTATTCCACAAAAACTATTTTTTAGTAATAATGAAATAGGAATGGCACAATCTCGTTCATTAATACCACACATTTTTGTAACAGCTGGCACAAGATTATTTCTAAGCGAAGATTGGGCTGTGTTGCCTTCTGCAATGTTAAGATTTGTGCAACCATTGCCAATGGGATTTGATGTAAATATGAAATTTCAGTATCAAGATTATTTTTGGTTTGGTGGTGGCTATAGATATCAAGATGGTTTTTCTGGCATGTTTGGCTTAAACATCAGCAATACTTTTAATCTTGGATATTCTTACGATTTTACAACTTCTCAATTAAACACAGTTAGTCGTGGCTCTCACGAAATATTATTAGGATTTTTAATTGGTAATAAATATGGTGATTGGTGCCCAAGAAATAATTGGTAAAGCATTGTAAAACTTTTTGAAACCCATGCAAGCTGTTAACTTACGATCTTTTTCAAGAAAAGTAAAGGCTAATAAAAGTGCTTTTAAACGATTCTTGAAAAAAGTAGAAAACAACCCACCTCGAAAATTACTGTCGACTTTACAAGAAATTGATACAAAAGTTTGGAAAGAAATTGATTGCCTTACTTGTGGTAATTGCTGTAAAAAAATGACTCCAACTTTTACGAAAAAAGACATTAACCGAATTGCAGATTATTTAAAGATGTCGAAAGAAGCGTTTATTGAAAAATGGTTGGTTTATGAAAAAAAAGATGGCGATTGGATTAATAAAAAACAGCCTTGTCAGTTTTTAAATAAAAAAGATAATAAGTGCAGTATTTATGAGGTACGTCCAGCAGATTGTGCAGGCTTTCCACACTTCACCAAAAAGCAACCCACGCTATACTTGCATGTACATCAACAAAATGTAGCATATTGTCCTGCAACTTATAAAATGGTTGAAAATCTGCAACTTGCATTACCAAATTATTTGCCAAAAAACAAAAATGGCTACAAATAATTGTAGCCACTTGAAAATTTATTTTACTTTATTTAGAATGGTAAATCATCTAAAACTTCATCAATTTGTGAGTTTTGAGGTGCTGATGGTGAAGTTGAACTGTTAGAATAATTTGTTTGAGGCGTACTACTAGCACCTTGATAATTATTAGGATTGCCTTCAGCAGGTTTGCTACCAACAAGCTGTGGATTACCATTAACTCTTAAAGTTAAAGTAGTTCCAGACCTTCCATCTGCTGTAGTATAACTTCTTACGTCAGGAATCCCCTCAACATAAACAGTAGAACCCTTTTTTAAATAAGGTGCAATTGCAGTTTTATCACTCCAAAAAGCACATTCTACCCAGGTTGTTCTGTCTTTTTGAACTCCTGTCGCATCTTTATACTTTTCAGTGTGAGCCACTGAAAAATTAATTACTGACTTGCCGTTAACATTGTTTACAACGGCATCTTTTCCTAAATTTCCGATAATTTGTAACTTAATCATAATCTAATACTTTACATCGTTTTAAAACACGAATATAGAAGTTTATTTTAAATTGCCAAAAAATTTAGTAATTTATTTCCTCTAATTCTTTGATTTATTTATTCAATGCTTCAAAAAACTTATCCTTAAATCATCTAAAATTAAAATATAAAATTTTGAGAATTTAAGTGTATTGAGCAATTAATATTTTTATGTACCAAAAATTAGTCAATTTAAATTTTCATTTTTTTACTACAAAAGTTTAACAGCATTATTGTTACATATTTATTTGTATCCAAATATATTTGCTGTAATGAAGGCAATTCATCAATTTATTAGTGGTTTTATTTTTGGCGTAATAGACATATTTTATCCATTGTTTCAAAAAATAATGCCCAAGCAAACTTTTAGATACGCTGCATGTGGTGGATTTAATACTTTGCTAGACATAAGTTTATTTTTTGTATCGTATCACTACATTTTTTTAGAAAAACCTTTTTTTGTAGGTAACTTAATTATTAGTCCACACATAGCTGCATTTATTGTAGGTTTTTTAATTACGTTTCCAATTGGTTTTTATTTAAGTAGGTATGTGGTTTTTCAAGAAACTACTGCTCGAAAAACTGTACAACTAATTAAGTATTTTCTTGTTGTAATGTTTTGTGTTATTCTTAATTATGGTTTTTTAAAATTGTTTATCGAAACTTTTGGATTTAATGTACTAGTTGCAAAAATTGTAACAACGGTTTTTGTTGTATTGTTCAGTTATTTTTCGCAAAAATATTTCACATTTAAACCAGCTGAAAATCTTTTAAATGTGAATGAAAGCTAAGTTTTAAAATCGAAGCCTTTGACACTTAAAAAAATAATAATTTTACTAAAAATTTAATTTCATGAAAAAAATATTAATTATTGCATTTTCACTTGTAATACTATCTTGTAATAATAGTAAAGAAAATAATGAAGCAGTTGCACCACCAAAAGTTGAATTTGGTAAAAGTGCAAATAGTGATCTATTTAACAGCAGCTTTGAGCAATTATTAAACAGCTACTATGCACTTAAAGAAGCATTTGTAAAAGAAGATGCAGCTACAATTGCACAAAATGGCAATGCTTTAATTGCTGCATGTGATAGCCTTAAATTACAAGAACTTAAAATTGATAAAGATATTTTGGCAACAGCTAAACAAAATGCAGAAAACATTGCATCAGAAGTAAAAGGTATTTTAGGGGAGAAGAATATCGAGGAACAGCGTAAAGATTTTCATTTAGTTTCAAACGATGTGTATGCATTAATAAGAACAGTAAGGTATGATAAACAAATCATTTATTTTCAGCATTGCCCGATGGCTTTTGACAATAAAGGGGCAGATTGGTTAAGTGCTAGTAATGAAATTTTAAATCCTTACATGCCTAAAAAAATGTTAGATTGTGGAACTAATAAAGATTCAGTAGATTTTAGACCAAGGAAATAAATTTAATCAAAACTTGTTATAATTAATTGAACTCTTAGCCGTTGAACATTTCAACGGCTAAGTTGTTTTTATGAAGTATACATTTGCATCTATTTTACAATATCATGCTACTTAATAAATATATTCAACCAAGCTACCACTTCTTAATTAAAATAACAATTGCTGTATTAATTTTAGTATCCTTTAATATAAAGGCACAAGAAAAATTTACGATAAATGGTTATATAAAAGATAGTGCAACAGGTGAAAGCTTAATTGGTGCAAGTTTAGTATCAAAAGCACAAAGCAAAACAGTTTCGAGCAATCAGTATGGTTTTTATAGCATTACTCTGCCCAAGGGCAACTATAAACTTTTAGTGAGTTTTATTGGTTATTTACCCTACGAGTTTGATATTAATTTAAGCAGTAATCAAACTAAAAACTTTAATTTAATACCGCTTACCTCCTTAATGCAAGAAGTTATTGTTAGCTCAAAAAAAAGAGATAATAATGTAAAAACAGCACAAATGGGCAAGTTTGATTTAAGCATTGCAAATATTAAAAGTTTACCTGCTTTTTTGGGTGAGGTAGATGTGCTAAAAGCTATACAATTATTGCCTGGTGTACGAAATGCTGGCGAGGGAAATGCAGGTTTTTATGTAAGAGGTGGCGGTCCAGATCAGAATTTAATTTTGTTAGACGATGCTGTAGTGTATAATCCTGGTCACTTATTTGGCTTTTTCTCAATCTTCAATTCAGACGCTATTAAAAATGTATCCTTAATTAAAGGTGGCATGCCAGCACAATATGGTGGTAGACTTAGTAGTGTTGTAGACATTACAATGAAAGAAGGAAACTACAATAGAACAGAAGTTGATGCAGGCATTGGGCTAATTAGTTCACGATTATCGGTACAAGGGCCTTTAAAAAAAGAAAAGGCATCTTATATAGTTTCTGCAAGAAGGACATATATAGATGTACTTACTAAACCATTTATTAAAAAAACCAACAGTTTTTATGGTAGTGGCTATTTTTTTTATGACTTGAATATAAAAATGAATTTTAAGTTAACTGAAAAAGATAGATTATTTGTTAGTGGATACTTTGGC
Source organism: Chitinophagaceae bacterium (assembly GCA_049242865.1). Lineage (GTDB taxonomy): Bacteria > Bacteroidota > Bacteroidia > Chitinophagales > Chitinophagaceae > CAIVPM01. The sequence continues at coordinate 4,840 of JBMLOR010000198.1, forward strand.
AGAGATCAATTCGACTTCAGAAATGCTGAAAGAGATTTTTCAACCTCAATACCATGGGGAAATTCAACTGCAACAGTACGTTGGAATCATATTTTCAATAAAAAATTATTTGCCAATACAACCATTGTATACAACGATTACAATTTTGCTTTAGAAGGAAGACAATCGAACTTTAATATAAAATTTGCTTCTGGCATAAGAGATGTAACTGCAAAAACTGATTTTGATTGGTTTGCAAGTCCAGAGCATAAAATTAAGTTTGGTTTACAATACACACATCATACATTTTTTCCAAGTGTTCTCACAGGTTCTCAAGATAGTGTAACATTTAAACCCAATAATGCACAAGTAAAATATGCAAATGAGTACGCTATTTATATTCAAGATGATTGGGAAATATCAAAAAAATTTAAGCTTAATTATGGTTTAAGATATAGTATTTTTCAGCAAGTTGGGCCTTTTACAAATTACCTAACTGATGCAAATGGAAATAGAATTGATAGTACTTTTATTCAACGAGGAAAAACCATAAAATCATACGCTGGCTTAGAGCCAAGAATTACAGCAAGGTATGCCATAAATGATAATGAAAGTATTAAAGCTGCTATTACTCGAAACATGCAATATATTCATCTTGTTAGTAATAGTGGTACAACTTTACCAACAGATTTGTGGGTGCCAAGTACCAATATTGTAAAGCCACAAATAAGTTTGCAATTTGCAGCAGGATATTTTAAGAATTTTAATAATGGCATGTTTGAAACTAGTGTAGAATTGTACTATAAAGACATGCAAAACCAAATTGAATATAGAGAAGGATTTACCCCAAATACTTTAAGAGATCCTGAAGAAGATTTCGTTTTTGGACGAGGTTGGAGCTATGGTGCTGAGTTTTTTGTAAATAAAGTTAAAGGAAAATTTACAGGCTGGATTGGCTATACACTTAGCTGGACTTTTAGAAATTTTAAAGACATCAACAATGGTGAAACTTACAATGCCAAATTTGATAGAAGACATGATATTAGTGTAACTGGTGCTTATGAGTTAAATAAAAAATGGAAGCTATCTAGCGTATTTGTGTATGCTACAGGAAATGCAGTAACACTGCCTGAGCGTTTTTATTTTATTAATGGTGTACTTACTCAAGAATATAGTAGAATAAATGCTTACAGATTGCCAGCCTATCATAGATTAGATGTAGCTGCTACTTACACTCCAACTCCAAAAAAAGAAAGACGATATAAAAGTTCGTGGGTTTTTAGTATTTATAATTTATACAGCCGTCAAAATCCTTATTTCATTTATTTCGATCAAACAGGAAGCCTTGCCAACGGTAATTTAAAAGTTCAAGCTAAGCAAGTAAGCTTGTTTCCAATATTACCAAGCGTTACTTGGAATTTAAAATTAAACTAATTGCTTTAAATAAACATCTAGATTATTGTAAAGTAAAACCTAAAGTTTCCACAAAGTAGTATTTAAAAAGTCAATTCTTTTATGTTTGTTGGCATAAACAAAACAAATAATTATGGCTTTAATAAAGAGTATTTCAGGTATAAGAGGTACTATTGGTGGAAAAGTAGGTGAAGGTTTAAGTCCTTTAGATGTTGTGCGTTTTACAGCAGCTTATGGAACTATGTTACAGCAACAATATACATCGCAAAAAATAAAAGTTGTAATTGGTAGAGATGGCAGAATTAGTGGCGAAATGGTACAACATCTTGTAGCAAATACATTGGTAAGTTTAGGGATTGATGTTATAGATGTAGGTTTAAGTACTACACCAACAGTTGAAATGGCAGTTGTATTTGAAAATGCCAATGCAGGAATTATTCTCACTGCAAGTCATAACCCAAAAGAATGGAATGCCCTAAAATTACTAAACAGCAAAGGTGAATTTATTAGTGGAGAAGAAGGTAAAACCTTATTGAGCATTGCCGAAAATGAGGATTTTAATTTTGCAACTGTTGATGGGTTAGGAACTATAACTAAAAACACCACAGCATTAGAAAAGCATATTGAAGCGGTAGCAAACTATCCATTAGTTAATATCGAAGCAATAAAAGCTAAAAATTTTAAAGTTGTAGTAGATGCTATAAATAGTACAGGTGCTTTTGCTGTACCTCAACTATTAAATGCCATTGGTGTAACTAATGTAATAGTGTTAAATGCAGAAGTATCTGGTAAATTTGCTCATAATCCTGAGCCTTTGCCACAGCATCTTACAGGTTTATGCCAAGCTGTAGTTTCAGAAAAAGCTCATCTAGGAATTGCAATTGACCCAGATGTTGATAGGCTTTGTTTTGTAAATGAAGATGGAACTTTATTTGGCGAAGAATATACTTTAGTTGCAGTTGCAGATTATGTTTTAAAACATAAAAAAGGAAATACTGTAAGTAACATGAGTAGCACTAGGGCTTTGCGAGATATTACTCAAAATCATAATGGACAGTATTTTCCAAGTGCAGTTGGCGAAGTAAACGTAGTTGCTAAAATGAAAGCAGTTAATGCTGTAATTGGTGGTGAAGGTAATGGTGGAATCATTGTTCCTGATTTACATTATGGACGTGATGCTTTAATTGGCATTGCATTATTTTTAACTTATTTGGCTAAAGAAAATAAAACTGCACGTCAGTTGAGAAATACCTTTCCAGATTATTTTATTAGTAAAAATAAAATTGATTTGCCCAAAGAATTAGATACAAATAAAGTTTTTGAACATATTAAAGCTAAATATAAAAATCAAGAAATTAATACAGAAGACGGGTTGAAAATTGATTTTGAAAAAGATTGGGTTCATTTACGAACAAGCAATACTGAGCCAATAATAAGAATATACAGTGAAAGTAATTTTGAAACAACTGCCGAAAATATTGCCAAAAAAATAATGGCTGATATAAGTGAAGTAATGTAATTGTAACTACATAAAAATGTTTAAAAGTCTCTAGTTTTTTACTAGAGACTTTTTTTGTTAACTAAAGGGTAACATGCCCTTAACATTCAGTTAACATTAGACAGTCACATTTGCAGCAAGAAATAAAAATGAAACATTTACTAACGCTACTTTTAATTACATTTTCGGTTGTTACGAAAATTAACGCTCAAACTGCAAAACTCTCAGGAAAAATAATTGGCGAAAACAACAAGCCTATAAATGCTGCAAGTATTACAGTTGTTGGTCAAAAAGGTGGAACAACAAGTAATTTAGACGGACAATTTACGCTAGTTCTTAGCATAGGAAAAAAGTATGTAATTGAAATTACTGCTATTGGCTTTGCTACAAAAAGAATAAGTGAAGTTGAAGTAAAATCAAACGAAAGCAATGATTTAAATATTGTACTTGAAGCCAAAGCCAACGATTTAAAAGATGTTGTGGTAAAAACAACATCGGCAAAAAAAGAAACCACGAATGCTTTAATCAGCTATCAAAAAAATACCTACTCTGTTTCGCAAGTTATTAGTGCCGAAGCTATTAAAAGAAGCCCAGATAGAAATACTGGAGAAATATTAAAACGTGTTCCAGGAACTTCCATCCAAGAAGGAAAATACTTGGTGGTGCGTGGGTTAAGTGATAGGTATAATCAAGCCATGCTTAATGGTATTCAATTAAGCAGCACAGAGCCTGACAGAAAAACTTTCAGCTTCGATTTGTTCCCTGCCCCAATGATTGATAATATAATTATGAACAAAGCTTTTTTGCCAGAATTAAGTGGCGAGTGGGCAGGTGGTTTGGTGCAAGTAAATACAAAAGAAATTCCTTCACAAAATTTTACGAGTATACAAATAGGAACAGGATTTAATACGGCTGTAATTGGTAATCCTTTTTATACTTATGCTGGTGGTAAATTAGATTTTTTAGGAGTAGATGATGGTACTCGAACTTTGCCAACTGCTGTTCCAAACAAATCAACTTTTGCAAGCTTAAGCACAGCACAACAAACAGAAATAGGTAAACAGTTCAGCAACAATTGGCAAGCTACACCAACTTCGGCACCTTTAAATACTTCGTTTCAATTTAGTCATGGGTTTAACGGTAATTTATTTGGAAAAAAAGTTGGAGGTGTTTTAGCAGCAACCTACAATCGTAGCAACAAAAATGTTGCCTTTGATAATAGATTAATTGCTAACAATGCTGGCGATGTAGAAATTTTATACAATAATCGTCGTTACAGTAGCGATGTTTTAGCTGGGTTAATGGGAAATTTCAGTATTCAATTTAATAACAACAATCGCATTTCGGTTAAAAATATTTTCAATATCAATTCATCAAATTTTGTGATTGATAGATACGATGGTAGAGATTTTATTTTAGGCCCAACCAATGGCGATAGAGTGAAAGCCCAAGAGTTTGGGTTAAAGCAAAACATGTTTTTAAATACCCAAATTATTGGAGAACACAATTTGCCAAATCGTTCCTTAAAAATAAAATGGTATGGTAGCTTTAATATCTTAGACCAATACATTCCTAATCAAAGACGTTTGTTTTATACCCAAGATGAAAACAATCCTACTGCTCCATTTATTGCTTTGTTAGGTAGTGGTGCAGGACAAAAAAGTGGTAGTATTTTTTACGGATTTTTAAACGATTATGTTTACAATGCGGGGGGCGATATTACTAAAACCTACAATTGGTTGGGTGGAAAGCAAACTATAAAAGCTGGATATTTATTTCAGGTAAAAGATAGATTATTCGATTGTCGTCCTTTCTTTTTAAATACCAATAGCAATGCAATAAGAACTCTTAGTCCAGATAAAATTTTTGATGCAAGTAATTTTGGAACAGGAAATGATAAAGTACAGTTTGGAGAATTATCTGGTAAGCCTTTTAGATACATAGCTAATACCATTTTAAATGCAGCTTATTTTCAAAGTGAAAACTGGTTTACAAGACAATGGCAGTTGGTTTGGGGTGTACGTATGGAACATTTCGACCAATTAGTTGGAAGCGTTGTAAAAACAGACGACCGCCACGTAAACACAGTTGTAAACGATTTTTTACCAGCTATCAATCTTACGTATAAACCAAGCGATAAAACTAACTGGCGTTTTGCTGCAAGCCAAACAGTGGTTCGTCCAGAGTTTAGAGAATTAAGTCCATTTGCTTTTTACGACTTTGAATTAAATGCTCAAGTAGTTGGTAATAAAGCTGCTCAAAGAACTAAGATTACCAATTTAGATTTACGATACGAAATCTATCCAAGAGCAGGAGAGTTGTTTACAGTTGGTATTTTTTACAAACATTTTGATAAGCCAATTGAATATTATTTTAATAGAACTGGCCCTGCAACCAACACCTTCAACATTGCCAATACTAAACAAGCTACTAACTATGGTATTGAAGTGGAATTTAGAAAAAAATTAGATGTTGTTGAAGCTCTTAAAAATTTTACGGTAAGTGGCAACTTTAGTTATATATACAGTAGAGTAAAAGATACTGTAGCATTGGATAGGCCATTGCAAGGTCAAAGCCCATATTTATTTAACATAGGTATTAATTACGATTTAGAAAAAGCTGGTTTAAGTACAACGCTTTTATTTAATCAAGTTGGTCGTAGAATATTTTTTGTAGGAAGTGGCGATAATGCTGCTGGTATTCCAGCTATTTGGGAAGCACCACGCCCGTTACTTGACCTTCAAATTGCTAAAAAAATAATGCAGAAAAAAGGAGAAATACGCTTAAGCATAAGCGATATTATAAACTACAAAGCTAATTTTTATCATGATATTGATGGAAACGGTTCTTACAAAAAAGGAACAAGTGATGTGTTGGCTTTGAGCAGAGTGTATGGTACAACTGTTAGTTTAACGTTTGGTTATACGTTTAAGTAGTCTCTCATAAAAAGATTGGTTGCCTCAAAAGCAGAGTTGAAGGCATTCTTTACTTTATGTGCAATTTATAAAACAAGTTCTTAAATAATTTTAAATAAATATCATCAACCAAGTGAATTCTTTGAGTTCTTAATGGTTAAAAACATCAACAAAAAAATGAAAAAGTTAATTGTAGCCAGTGTAGCCTTAATTACTTTAGCTACCAGTTGTCGCAAAATTGAAATTGATGCCAACTCTACCAATCCAACTGCACCAGTTGCAGAAGACTTAATTTTAAAAGGTAGAATTGATGCAGATCGTACCTTGAAATCTGGCTTAACTTATAAGCTAAGAGATATTGTGTACGTAGTTAGTGGAGCCAAACTTACTATTGAGCCAGGTGCCATAATTCAAGGAGAAAAAAGTACACGTGGCACTTTAGTAATTACTAGAGGTTGCCAAATTATAGCCAATGGTACAGCTTCTAAACCAATTGTATTTACCAGCGATGCTTCTACACCATCTCGTGGAGATTGGGGTGGAATTGTAATTTGTGGACGTGCAAGAACTAACAATAGTTTTAATGGTGTACCTGGTGTTGGTGAAGTAGAAGGTGGTATAAATAATAGTGATGGTTTGGGATTATATGGTGGAGCTGATGATAATGATAATAGTGGTAGCTTAAAGTTTGTAAGAATTGAATATGCAGGCTATGCTTATTTGCCAGATAAAGAATTAAATGGATTAACACTTTGTAGTGTTGGACGTGGTACTACTGTAGAAAATGTTCAAGTTAGCTGGGCAAATGATGATAGTTTTGAGTGGTTTGGTGGAACTGTGAACTGTAAATATTTAATTGCCTATAAAGGTTTGGATGATGATTTTGATTGTGATAATGGCTTTAGTGGTAATGTACAATTTGGTATTAGTTTTAGAGATAGTGCTATAGCAGATATTAGCGGCAGCAATGGTTTTGAAGTAGATAATGATGCTAATGGTAGTTCAACTTTACCACAAACAGGTGCCACTTTTAGTAACATGACTATTATTGGTCCTTTAGCAACCTTAAGTAATATTGGCAATAGTAACTTTAGAAGAGGAGTGCATCTAAGAAGAAATACTAGCCTTAGTATTTTCAATTCAATTGTTATGGGTTGGCCTACTGGTTGGTTGGTAGATGCAACTACAGGAACTCCAACAGATTTAAACATTACAGCTGCTACACCTCGTATGGTTTTGGCCAACAATATAGTAGCTGGCAATAAAACACAACTTAGCTATGCTGCTAGTACTTCAGCTCCTACAGGTTGGAATACTGCTGCATTTACTACCTACTTTACAGGCAACAACAATAGTATTTTAGCAACATCAAACGATGTGGGTTTAACCAATCCTTTTGTATATGGAGAAGGGGTAGATTTTTCTCCCAATACAAATAGTGTAGCTGCTTCAGGTGCTTCTTTTACAAATGCAAAAATTTCTTCAGGGTTTACAATTGTTGCATATAGAGGTGCTTGTGCTGTTGGCGATACTTGGTACAAAGGATGGACGAGATTCGGAAATTAAAAAGTAGTTTTTACGTATATAAAGCGTTAGTTAGCAAGCCACTGAATTTTTATTCAGTGGCTTTTGTTTTTTTTATTGAAATTGATTAAACTATGTGATACTATTTCAATAATATTATAATAGAATTGAAAAGAAATATGCATGGAAGAAAAAAAGCATTATTTTAGCAATGATTAATGTCATAAATCAATATTAATTGTTAAACTTTTTTTATTGTTTTAGGTCAACAAAACAAATCACTGCTTCATGTATATTAGTTTACAACCTTGGTCTTTAGATTATAAAGAGCAATTGGTTGAGTACTTTAACAACATTAATATTTGGAATAATCTTCGTAATTATATTCCACATCCTTACACTACTGAGGATGCAGAGAAATTTATTTTAACTCAAATAGAAACTTTTCCTTCTCAAAATTTTGCCATTTTTAATGAAAATGAATTGGTAGGTGGAATAGGTATTAATTTATGTAATGATGTATATGTAATGAATGTTGAGCTTGGTTATTGGATTGCAGAACCTTTTTGGCATCAAGGTATAGCAACCATAGCAGTTGGTTTAATGACTAATTATGTGTTTGAAAATTTCGCAATTAATAGAATTGTAGCAGAAGTGTTTGAGTATAATAAACCAAGTATGCGAGTGCTCGAAAAAAATGGATACTATTTAGAATGCTTAAGACGAAAATCTATTCTTAAAAACAATTATTTATACGATGACTATGTATGGGTAAAACAAAAAGTTATTTAATTTTTTTTGGATTAAACCTTTACAAATTCAAAAAGTCTGTATTGAAAGCCAAAGAAAATTAGATATACGAAAAATTCTACTCAAAAAAATTACTCTAATTATTCAAAAATTTTTCTATGATAAAGAAAAACATTGCTACCAATGAATTTGGCTTTGTATTTAATCCTGCCACAGGCGATAGTTATAGCAGTAATCCAGTTGCTGCAGATATCATTAACTTAATGAAAGAAGGAAGTTCACTAAAAGACATCAAAAAGGTGTTGATTGATAAATACGAAGTTGATGCCTTAACACTTGAAAAAGATGTTGATGATTTTATGAATTTACTTAAAGAGAACAATTTGCTTAACAATTAATAACCCTGTTTTATGAGTGTAAACAAACCCATAACAATTGCTGTTACTGGCTTAAATGCTATTGATAGTCCTGGTCCAGGTATTGCAGTAATACGTGCCATAAGAGATGGTTTTACAGAACCTGTAAGAATTATTGGATTGGCTTACGAAAGCCTTGAGCCTGGAATTTATATGGATGGAATATGTGATAAAACTTATCAAATATCTTATCCAGCAGCAGGTGCAGACGTTTTGTTTAATTCAATACAGTACATACATAGCAAAGAAAATATCGATGTTATCATTCCAAACTTCGATGCTGAGTTGTATAATTTCATCACCATTGCACCAAGATTAAAAGCATTGGGTATTCATAGCTTTTTGCCTAGTTTCGAAATGTTTGAAGCTAGAGATAAATGGAACTTAAATGCATTTGGTGCAAAGCATAATTTACTTGTTCCAAAAGACAAAGTAATTTACAGCGTAAATGATTTGTATTTAATTGGCGAAGAGTTTGGTTATCCTTTAGTAGTTAAAGGAAAATACTATGAAGCTGTTGTTGCTTACACATTAGAGCAAGCACAAAAAGCATTTTATAAAATAAGTGCCAAATGGGGATTGCCCATAATTGTTCAACAATTTATTAATGGAACCGAAGTAAACATTGCTGCATTGGGCGATGGAGAAGGAAATGCAATTAGTATTATTCCAATGAAAAAAATGTACATCACCGATAAAGGAAAAGCTTGGGCAGGTATTACTTTAGAAGATGAGAATATGATTGCATTGGCAAAAACTTTTGTAAGTGCTACAAAGTGGCGTGGTGGCTTTGAAGTTGAAATAATGAAAACCGATAAAGGAGAATTATACATTATGGAAATTAATCCACGTTTTCCGGCTTGGATTTATTTAAGTGCAGGTGCAGGGCAAAATCAACCAGCAGCTTTAGTTAAAATGGCTTTGGGCGAAAAGGTTGCCCCTATGACAGAATACAGTGTTGGTAAGCTGTTTATTAGATATAGCTGGGATATGATTGTTGATGTAAGTAAGTTTCAGCAATTCACAGCGTTTGGGAATTTATAATAGACAGTTGATAATTGATAATGAATAATTTTTAATGAAAGAAAATGTAATAAAACAAAAGAGTTTTGATTTTGCCTTCAGGATTGTAAAGCTCTATCAATTCTTAACAGAAAGTAAAAAAGAATTTATTATCAGCAAACAATTATTAAGAAGTGGAACAAGTATTGGAGCGAATATCAGAGAAGCTGAACAAGCAGAAAGTAAGAATGATTTTATACATAAGTTATCAATTTCATTAAAGGAAACAAATGAATCTATCTATTGGCTTGAACTTTTAGTAGCTACAAAATATATCACAACAAAACAGTTTGAGAGTATAAATAGCGATGCAGTAGAATTAATAAAACTTTTAACAACAATTATTAAAACATCTAAACAAAAAAATAAATAATTCTAGAAAAGAGTTTTCAATTATCAACTATCAATTTTCAATTTTATGAGCAAATTAAAATACGAGAGACCTCTCATTAAAAAATTAAATGCTGGAATGATGAACAAATTTGGAGCTCAAAATGAGTTTACTCCAGTAACACATATTGATGGTGTAAGTGTAAAAAGTTTAATACAACAATATGGAAGTCCATTGTTTGTTTTGAGCGAACAAAAAATTCGTCAAAATTATAAAAATGCTGTAAGAGCCTTTAGTACTCGATATCCTAAAGTGCAATTTGCTTGGAGTTATAAAACACATTACAACAATGCTGTTTGTAAAATTTTTCATAGCGAAGGAAGTTGGGGCGAGGTTGTAAGTGGTTTTGAATATAAAAAAGCACTTAAGAATGGAGTGCCAGGGAGCAACATTATTTTTAATGGACCAGATAAACACGCTGATGAAATAAAATTGGCAATTGAAAATGATTCTCTGATTCACATAGATCATTTTGAAGAATTATTTTTATTGATAGACATCTGTTCTCAAATTGATAAAAAAGCTAGAGTTGCCATACGTGTGAATATGGATACAGGAATTTATCCTGTGTGGGATAGGTTTGGCTTTAATTATGAGAATGGTCAAGCTTGGCAAGCATTAAATAAAATTGTTGAAAGTGGCAAGTTGCAATTGGTTGGATTGCACGCTCATATAGGCACTTATATGTTAAGCACAAATGCCTATGGGGTAGCAGCTACAAAACTTTGCGACTTGGCAATGAATTTAAAAAAGCAATTAAATGTAACTATTAAATATTTGGATTTGGGTGGTGGTTTTCCTAGCCAAAATAAATTAAAAGGAAGTTGGGGCGAAGTGCCAACCCCAAGTGTTGATGAGTTTGCCGAAGTTATTACAACTACTATATTAAATTATGGGTTTAAAAGCGAAGATTTGCCATTGCTAATTTTAGAAAGTGGTAGAGTGTTGATTGATGATGCAGGATTTTTATTAGGAACAGTGTTGGCAAATAAAAAATTGAGTGATGGTAGAAAAGCAACTATTATGGATTTTGGTGTAAACATTATGTTCACGTCTTTTTGGTATGATCATAAAATTTCGCCAGCACAAGAGGTTAGTCAGTTTAATGAAGATTGTGTAATGTATGGGCCATTGTGTATGAATATTGATGTGGTTAGAGAAAATGTAAATTTGCCTTTACTAAATCGTGGCGACCACGTAGTAGTGCACAAAGTAGGGGCTTATAATATGACACAATGGATGCAGTTTATTGCAATGCGACCAAACATTGTATTAATAGATACTAATAACAATACACACATCATTCGTAAAGCAGAAAATTTAGAATATTTAGAAGCATTAGATGTAATGCCTGAACATTTGAAGTAGGTTTTATTAACCACAAAGGGCACAAAGGATTCACAGAGCAATTTATAATTTGAAAAGTCATTGCGAGGAACGAAGCAATCTCTAAAAAAACAAGTTAGATTGCTTCGTTGGGCAAGAACCCAATCTCGCAAAGCCGAAAAAAAATAAATAACCCAATCATCAAACAACAAATAAAACATATAACCCCCTTCTTCAATGCATTGCTGAATAGCTACTCAGTGTTGTTTTTTTCAAACAATAAGCTGTTTGCTTTTTTGCTTTTAGTTGTTTCTTTTTTTAATCCTTATGCAGGAGTTTCAGGATTAACAGCTGTTTTAGTGTCAATTGGTTTAGGTTATTTTACAGGGTTAAATAAAGTTTTTTTAGAGCGAGGAACTTATAGTTACAATGCCTTGATTATAGGTTTGGGAATGGGTACTTTTTATAATTTAAATCTTGCTTTTTTTACTTTGTTAACAGTGATGGCCATTTTTTCAATTGTGCTGTCTGTGGTGTTTCAAAATAAACTTGGTAAAACAAGTTTGCCATTTCTTACACTCCCTTTTGTAATATGTTTTTGGATAGTATTATTAGTTACAAAATCTATTGAAGCAATACCATTTACACAACGAAATATTTATTGGATAAATAATGTTTATGAAGTTGGCAATTCAGGAATGGTGCAATTTTTACTCTACTTCGACCGATTAGAAATGCCATTTTTAGTATCAACTTTTTTTAGAGCATTAAGCAGTTTATATTTTCAAAATAATATTCTAAGTGGCATTATCATAGCTATTGGAATGCTTATACATAGTAGAATAATTTTTACGCTACTCATTGTTGGATTTCTTGCAGCATTTGGTTTCAACTATATAGTATTAGCACACCCAACAGATGTAAGTTATTATTTATTGGGTGATAATTACATTTTAGTTACAGTGGCTATTGGTGGTTTTTTTGCCATTCCTTCAAAGCATTCTTATTTATGGGCAATGATAAGTGTACCCATAACTTTTGTTATTGTGGTTGCATTATCTAAACTTTTAGAAAGTAGTGGACTACCTGTTTTTTCAATGCCATTTTGTATTACTGTGTTATGTATGCTAATGTTCTTTCAATTAAAAAGTCAGTTAGGAAGATTAGTGTTAACCCCTATTCAATTATATTCTCCAGAAAAAAATTTGTACAACTATTTAAACAATAAGGAACGATTACAAAATACAAATCATATTCGTTTACAATTACCATTTTTGGGTAAATGGTTTGTGAGTCAAGGTTATGATGGAAACCAAACGCATAAAGGAGATTGGAGTAAAGCTTTAGATTTTATAATTGTAGATAATGAGCTTAAAACTTATAAAAACTATGCACAACAAGTTGAAGATTTTTACTGTTACAATAAGCCTGTTTTAGCACCTGCAGATGGTTATGTAATGAATATTGAAGATGGAATAGATGATAATGCTATTGCAAAAATTAATCAAGAAAAAAACTGGGGCAATTCAATTGTTATTAAACACGCTGAAGGTTTGTACACTAAAATAAGTCACATAAAAAAGTTTAGTTTTAAAGTAGCCATTGGAGAATATATAAAGCAAGGCGATCTAATTGCAAGTTGTGGTAATAGTGGGCGAAGCCCTGAACCTCATTTGCATTTTCAAGTTCAAACTACATCTTTTATTGGTAGTAAAACATTTGCCTATCCTTTAAGTTATTATGTAACAGAAAGCAATGGTGTGTCAACTATTAAAGAATTTACTATTCCAAGTGAAACAGAGCAAGTAAGTAATGTCATTATAAATTCTTCACTAAAAAAAGCATTCGATTTTTTGCCTGGATTTTATATGAGTGTTTTTGAAGAAAATAAAGAAGAACAGAAATGGGAAGTATTTACAGATGCTTTTAATAACTCTTATTTCTATTGTTATGCAACTCAGTCTTTAGCATATTTCAAAATGACAGAAGTTGTGTTTTATTTCACAGCTTTTGAAGGCGATAAAAACAGTTTGCTCTATAAGTTTTACATTTCTAGCTATAAAATATATTTAACTACAGAGGTTGATGTTTCTGCAATGGATAAATTTCCTTTGCAATTAAGAAAAAACAACGTATTTCAATGGTTGCAAGATGTTGTTGCACCTTTTTATATCTTTAGCAGATTAAGTTATGAATCAAAAAATATTGCTGTATCAAATGATTTTTTACATCCATCTTTACAAATAAATAGTAAACAAATACTTCATTTTTTAAATATAAGTAAAACAATAAACGAGTCAAGTATTATAATCGAAAACGATAGTATAAGTTCTTTTTCGTTTACAAAAAATAACAAGCAAATTAATGTATTATGCAAGCAAAGAAATTATTTATAACATACTTTTTGTGCCTTTCGTTTTTTTCCAAAGCCCAGCTAGTAGTGCCTACAGCCGAGGTAGATGCAAAATCTTTGCAATTATATAATGAAGGCAGATGGAAAGATTTGATTGATTTTGGCAAACAAAAATTAGCTAGTGGTATTGATTTTCCTTTGCTTCAAATGCGAATGGGTTTTGCTAATTTCAAACTTGGCAATTATGCACAAAGCAGTATTCATTACAATAAAGTAAAAAATATAGAGCCATACTCTAAAACTGCGAATTATTATTTATACCTTACTAATTTGTATTTAAACAATCAAGATGTGGCAAGATTTTATGCTAATAAACTTGACGAAAATACTAAGCAAGAAATTAAACTTCAGCCGTTTACCATTAGTAATGTAGAAACTGAAGTAAGTTATAAATCGCCCACAAATATTAGAAGGCAAGATGCACAATTTTACAGACTAGGCTTAGGATTAAACTTAGGATATAATATAAATTTGCAGCAAAGTATAGCTTCGTTTAACCAAACGATTGACGAACCAGCTATGGGGTTGCTTGGCGTTAGTAATCCAAGAAATATAACTATCAATCAATTTGAGTATTACGCAAAAGCAAGTATTACTGTAAGTAGTAAACTGCAATTAATAGGTGGGTATCATTTTGTAAAAACGCCATTTAATAATGTAGAGTATAACAATCATATTGGTTTTGGAGGTTTACAACTTACTACACCTTATGTACATGTTAAGGCATTAGCAAATTTTGCAACAATTTCAAATAGTAATTATACCCAATACGATGGTGTATTAAGTGTTTATCCTTTTGGCAATACTTCATTATATGCTATTACAAAAGGTAGTTATAATAATAAATTTATTGCTTCTCAAATTCTAGGTTTTAAAGTTGCAAAAAACACATGGTTAGAGGCTAATGCAACTATTGGCGAGTATCTTAATTTATTAGATAACGATGCTCTTTATTTGTACAACGATATTGATACAAAGCTTTTTAAAGTTGGTGGAAGTTTATATACTAAAATTTCAAAAAAAGCAATTCTATCATTAAATTATACTTTAGACAATAAACGACTTTTTAATTCAAATACAAATTTTAATCAACATTCAATAACAGGAGGTATAAAATGGACATTCTAAAAAAATCAATTGTAGTAGTAGCTTGCCTACTAAGTTTTAAAAGTAAAAGTCAAAATTTTGACGAAACTTTAAAAGCATTTAAATCAAGTTATAATAACGAATATAATAGTAATTATAAAGCAGCCATCAGCGATTTGCAAAAAGTTTATAAGGCCGATAGTTACGAGCTTAATTTACGTTTAGGTTGGTTGTATTATGCAAGTAAAGACAATGCTAAAAGTATGGAGTATTATCAAAAGGCAATTGATTTGCGAAAGTATAGTACCGAAGCAAGGTTTGGTTTTATTAAGCCAGCTAATGAAGCTAAGCAATATTCAAAAGCTTATGATAAGTACGAAGAAATTTTAAAAATAGATCCATACAATAGCGTAGCAAATTATTGGGTTGGCGTATATTATTACAATGCAAAAAAGTATGATATAGCTGCAAAATATTTTGAGTTAGTTGTAAACATGAATCCTTTTGATTACGATAGCAATTATATGTTAGCTTGGACATTTTTAAATCTTGGTAAAGTAAACGATGCAAAAGCATTGTTTCAGCAAGCATTATTTTATAAACCAGATGATGCAGCAGCAAAAGATGGTTTAAGTAAGTGCAAGTAAAAAGTTTTGTTTAATGATGATTTTAACTTTTTATGCAACATTTTTATTGAACTAATTGAATTGATTTTTGTTTGAAGTGGTTTATGCTATAAATTTTTTTAAAGCTATTTATTTAAAGTTGAAAGATATTAATTTGTAAAAATTTGGCAATACTTAACAATCTTAATTCAAAATGGAACACAATATTAAAAAAGTCAATCATCACTATTTAGAGGGTCCAAAACCAAGAACTAATGAACTTGGATTTGCATGGAAAGTTTTCAAAGAATTTATTAATGCATTTAGAGTACTTCATTTTGTAGGGCCTGCAATCACTGTGTTTGGTAGTGCAAGATTTAAAGAAGACAATGAATACTATATTCAAGCAAGAGAAATAGGCAAACGAATCGCAAAACTAGGATTCACCACTTTTACAGGTGGTGGTCCTGGCATTATGGAAGCTGCAAACAGAGGAGCTTTTGAAAATGGTGGAATGAGTGTTGGATGCAACATTAAATTGCCTTTTGAACAAAAAGGTAACGAGTATGTACATAAAAGTATTGACTTTGAATACTTTTTTACTCGTAAGGTGGTATTGGTGAAATATTCTAAAGCTTTCGTAATAATGCCAGGAGGTTTTGGTACTTTAGATGAGTTGTTTGAAACGCTAACGCTCATTCAAACAAAAACCATAAAAAGCTTTCCTGTAGTGCTATTTGGAAAAAGTTATTTTACACCTCTATTAAGTTATATGTATAAGATGGTAGAAGAAAAAACAATTTCACCCGAAGATTTAAACTTGGTTTTGCTTACCGATGATTATGATGAGGCAATGGATCATATTTCGAATAACATTGGTTCAAAACCACGTAAGCAAAAAACAAAATGGTGGTTGTTTGAAAATTAAGATTTAATTGAGTTCTAAGTTTAAAATATTCCATTAATTTATGGTTACATTTGTTTAAAATTTTAAACATGAGTTTCGAGTTAACTGGTAAATTAATCGTAAAATACGACATACAGCAAAAAACAGAGTCATTTAAATCTCGTGAATTTGTTATTGAAAAGGTTGATGATGTTCAAGGTAGAATGATCAGTAATTTTGTGAAATTTCAATGCACACAAGATAGAACTGCCATGGTTGATAGATTTAATATTGGTGATGATGTAAAAGTGTCTTTCAATATTAGAGGTACTAAATGGAATAAAGATGGTAAAGATTTGTTTTTCACCAACTTAGATGCATGGAGAATGGAAACTGTAAAATTAGGTGGCGATGTTGCTCCTCAAAACAACGATTTGCCCGATAATTTTTTACCTGCTGATAATTCAGTGGATGATTTACCTTTCTAGTTAATTTGCTTTTAAAGTAATTTATGCCTAAGCAAGTGACCCTAAAACTAAAGCCAGAAGAGGCTTTTAATGATGAAGTTTTGCTGCAAGAAATTGCTAAGGCTCTTCGTATTTTCAGGAAAACTATTTCAGGTTATCGTTTTGTTAAACAAAGCATTGATGCACGTAGCAGGCAACAAATTTGGATAAATGTAACCATCGATGTTTTTGTTAATGAACCAGTGCAGCCTATTGCTTTAGAAAGTTATAGATTGCAAAATGTTGAAAATGCTAAAAAGCAAGTTGTAATTATTGGAGCAGGACCAGCAGGATTATTTGCTGCTTTAAAATTGTTAGAACTAGGCGTTAAGCCTATTATTTTAGAGCGAGGAAAAAATGTAAAAGATAGACGAAGAGATTTAGCACAGCTTAATAAATTTGGTATTCTAAACGAAGAAAGTAATTATTGTTTTGGAGAGGGTGGGGCAGGAACTTATAGTGATGGAAAACTATATACAAGAAGTAATAAACGTGGAAATATTAACAAGATACTGCATTGTTTTGTACAGTTTGGAGCAGATGAAAATATTTTATACAAATCACATCCACATATTGGCACAAATAAACTACCAAAAATAATTACCAATATCAGAGAATCAATTTTAGCACACGGTGGTGAAATTTATTTTGATAATAAAGTAGATGATTTGGTAATTGAAAATGATCAAATAAAAGCTGTAAAAACGAGTAGTGGCAATAGTTTTTCTGGCGAAGCCTACATTTTGGCAACAGGCCATAGTGCTAACGACATTTACGAATTGCTACATTCCAAAAATATTTTAATTGAAAATAAGCCATTCGCATTAGGTGTAAGAATTGAGCATCAGCAAAATATTATTGATGCTTGCCAATATCACACACCCATTACAGAACATCGAAAAGAATATTTGCCACCTGCAAGTTATAGTTTGGTTGAGCAGGTTAATGGGAGAGGGGTATTTAGTTTTTGTATGTGCCCAGGAGGTATTATTGCCCCTGCAGCAACAAAGCAAAAGCATTTAGTTGTAAATGGTTGGAGCCCAAGTAAAAGAGATAATGAACATGCAAATAGTGGTATGGTTGTTCAAGTGTTTTTGGAGGATGCACTACATTATTTTAAGCAAAATAAGATTATGGGTTATGATGCAACTCATCCGCTTGCTTTGCTACACTTTCAGTCATTAATTGAATCGAAAGCATTTGAATTTGGAGGTGGAAATTTTGTAGCACCTGCACAACGTGTAGTTGACTTTTGCACCAATAAAACATCAAAAGATTTGCCTTCATGTTCATATCATCCTGGACTTAGGCCAACCAATTTAAATTATGTGTTACCAAGTTTTGTTCATCAAACATTACAACAAGGCATTAAAGAATTTGGTAAAAGAATGAAGGGATATTATTCAAACGATGCTGTTGTTGTTGGTGTAGAAAGTAGAACATCATCTCCAGTTCGTATTCCTAGGGATAAAGAAAAATTGCATCATCCACAAGTAAAAAATTTATTTCCTTGTGCAGAAGGTGCAGGTTATGCTGGTGGAATTGTAAGTGCTGCTATGGATGGAGAAAATGTAGCAACAAAAGCTGCTTTAATCTGTTAATATTATTGAACTTAATAAAAATAAAAATAAAAATCAATTCAAATTATGCAATACAGATACATGGGTAAAACTGGCCTGCAACTTAGTATTTTAAGTTTTGGTAGTTGGGTTACTTTTCATAAACAAATTGAAGATACAACTGCTGATGAGCTTATGGGCATTGCTTATGATGCTGGTGTAAACTTTTTTGATAATGCAGAAGTATATGCTTTAGGCAAGAGTGAAGAAATGATGGGCAGAGTTTTAAAACAAAAAAACTGGGATAGAACAAGCTATGTATTAAGCAGTAAAGCTTTTTTTGGGTGGCGAGGAAAAGATAATAAGCCTAACCAAACAGGTCTTTCACGCAAGCATTTAACTGAAGCTTGTCACGAGGCTTTGCAACGTTTACAAACAGATTATTTAGATTTATATTTTTGTCACAGACCTGATAAAAATGTGCCTATTGAAGAAGTTGTATTAACCATGAATACATTGATTAATCAGGGTAAAATTTTGTATTGGGGAACTAGTGAGTGGAGTGGTGTAGAAATTATGGAGGCTAATAGAATTGCAAGAGATTATAGGTTAATAGGGCCACAAGTGGAACAACCTCAATATAACTTGTTTCATAGAGAGAAACTGGAAAATGAGTATTTGCAAGTGTTTAAAAATGTAGGTTTGGGTACAACAATATGGAGCCCTTTAGCAGCTGGATTATTAACAGGTAAATATAACGATGGAATTCCTGCAGATTCAAGAATGGCTATTGAGGGTTTTGATTGGCTTAAAGAACGATGGATTGCCGAAGAAAAAATTAATAAAGTAAAGCAATTGCAAGTATTAGCAAACGATTTAAATGTAAGCGTAGCTAATCTTAGTATTGCTTGGTGTGTAAACAATTGTAATGTTACAACTGCTATTCTTGGGGCTACTAAAAAAGAACAACTCAACGAAACTTTAAAGGCCTTAGATGTATTGCCTTTGCTTACAACAGAGGTTTTACAAAAAATTGAAAGTATAATGAACAACAAGCCAGTATTACCTGATTTTTAGGTTTTATTTTAAAAAACTTATTAGGTTTGTTTTAAAAGAGTTTAACAATACAGAAGTTGTTAAACTCTTTTTTTATAAAATTTATATTATACATAAGTAATTGATGTATATAAAAAAATTATGTATAAATTTGATGCATGAATAAAGCTAGTTTATACAAAGGATGTTTAGAGCCAATTATTTTAAAATTATTAAAAGATAATGGTCGTATGTATGGCTACCAAATTACACAGAAAGTTAAAGAACTTACTTTAAATGAATTGCAAATCACTGAAGGAGCGTTATATCCATTATTACATAAATTAGAATCAAATGGTGTGGTTGAAACTGAAATTGAAAATATTGGCAACAGAGTAAGAAAATATTATACACTTACAAAAACAGGTAAAAAACAAACAGTTATTATAGCACAAGAAATGCAATTATTTATTCAAAGTTTACAAAATATTTTAAATCCTTCAATTGCTTAAAATATAATACTAGAATATGAATACAACAGAGAATAGAAAACTGTCAAACATAGAAATTGATTTTTTATACAGTTTTTGTGTAAAACATTATGTCAGAGATTATGATGTACAAGTTGAGTTAGTAGATCATTTGACCAACGCAATCGAAGATTTATGGAAACACTCACCTCAACTATCTTTTGAAAATGCACTTGATAAAGTTTATCATACTTTTGGATATAAAGGTTTTGCCACAATTGTTGATGAAAAAACTAAAGCCGTACAAGTACAACATAATAATGCTAAAAGTAAAATATTTTGGAGCTTTTTTACATGGCCAAAGGCAGCTTTAACTTTTATGATTGCAACAATTGTTGTATTGCTACCATGCTATTTTGTACCAAGTCAGCTTAAAACTTTGATTGCTGTTGTATTAATTACTGCTGTGTTATTGCAACTTTTCTTTATACGGAAATTTCATAAAAATAATAGCAAACAAAAAAAGCAATTACTGTTAACTTCTAACTTAACTTACACAAGTGATGGGCTAACTTTAATGTACATTTTTTTTCCTTATAACAGGTTGTTTGAAAATGTACCTTTTAACAACTTAAGTTTTTATTTATTAAGTGTTATTTTATATGTTTTATGTATCAGTTTTTATATATCTATAACTTATGGAAAAGCTGTACTAGCAAAAGCAAAAAAAGATTATCCATTAGCTTTTGTTTAAAATTTTAGGATAGCAATTGCTTACTTTCAGCTAAAAATTTATCGTAATTTATTGCAGCTGTTCCTACTTCTTCACAAACCAAACCACCAGCAATGTTGGCCATTTGGGCTGCAAGTTCCATATTTTTTGTTGAGGCATATACAAGAGAAGCTACACTAATAACAGTATCGCCTGCACCACTAACATCTGCAATAGTTCGTATATGTGTTGGAATAATTTTTTGTTCGCCTTCGGCAGAATAAAAAACGCCTTTTTCTGATAAAGTTATAAATGAAATTTTATGGTTTAATTGGTGCTTTAGTTGTAAATGTAGTTGATATAAATTTTCGGTATTTACATCATCTAATAAAACGTTTAATCCCTCTTTAATTTCTTTTAAGTTTGGCTTAAATATGGTTGCGTTTTTGTATGTAAAAAAATTCTTTTTTTTAGGGTCAACTGTTGTAATAATTTTTTGCTGATTACACCATTCGATAGTTTGTTCAATGACTTGTTGTGTAAGTACTCCTTTGTTATAATCTTGTAAAATAATTACATCTGGCTTTTCATTTAAAATGTAAGCTTCTATTTTTTGTAAAAGTTTTTGCTCTGTTTGTGCACTTATATCTTTAATAGTTTCTTCATCTAATCGCAACATTTGCTGATTACGTGCAATTACTCTTGTTTTATTAGTTGTAGGGCGGTTATCATCAATTACAAGGTAGTTTGAGTTAATGTTATTATCGTTGAAAATATTTAAAAGTTGCGTTGCTGCATCATCATTACCTAATACACTTAGTACTGTTGTTTGTGCATTCAATGAAACTAAATTTAAACAAACATTAGCAGCACCTCCTAATCGTAATTCTTTACTTTTTATAGCTACAACAGGTACTGGAGCTTCGGGTGAAATTCTCTCTACATTACCCCACCAATATGTATCAAGCATTACATCTCCAACTACACCAACTTTTATACTACTAAAATTATTGAATAAATTTTCAAAATTCATGTTTGCAAATAATGTGTTGCAAATGTAAGGTTTACCAAAAAAGGGAAGACCTGCAACATAAATTATATTACAGGTCTTTTATCCCAACTTCAACAAAAACAAAGATTTAATTTTGTTGCTTGCCAAGCTTAAAGTTGCTATTATCTATTAGGTTATCAATGAAGTTATACAAATTGTCAGCCGCTGCAACAGAAGTATTTTCTAACGAACAGTTTATATTTTTTTTGCCATTACGTTTAATTTGTATGGAGCTAGTCATTAAATTTTCTCCAACATCTTCTTTGTAATTATTTTTTAAAGTATCTAAACGTTGTGTTTCTATAAAATTAAGAATATCATCAATTTGTTGAGTAGTTAGTGTTTTTGTGTAGGATGTTTCTTTTTTACCAAAAGGTAGTTTTCTTTGTTCAAGTTCTACTTTAATTTTTTTGTTGGCAATGCTATATTTTATGCTCGATGGTGGATTGCTTTTTAATTTGTGTTCAATTTTTATTTCCAATTTATCATTGGTATTGCAACTTACTAATACACTTGTAGCAATTAATATTAATAGAATGGGTTTCATGATTTTTGTTTTTTGCTTAACCCATTCATTTGTTAATTACATGAATTTTGTGAATGAGTTTGTTGTGATGATCAATTGCTTTTTAAATTACCTGTGTAAAAAATATTAGTTTTTTACACAGGTAATTTGTTGTTAAATAACAAGTCTGTTTAAATAATTTTCGCTCCCAAATAATTCAAAATTTTTAATATCATTTGCTTCAACTGCAATTGCTTTTTTAGAAGCATCTATTTTTTGAATTTCAGCTTTGTATTTATATTTTGGGGTAGTATCAATTGTTTTATTTAGTTCTTTTTGTTTTTCTTCTAATTCCAATCTTTCTTGTTCTAATTTTCTTTTTTTCTCATCAATCTCTTTTTGTAATTGTTCTTTACTTTGTTTAAAATTTTCTAAAGCTTCGTTACTTTCTTCGTCATTAGAATCATAACTGTATTTGCCATTTTTAAGTTTAACATTTGTTCTAACAATGCCATTATTGGCAGTCATAATATATTCAGTATCAGAGTCATAAACATAAGCACCATCTTCATTACTACTATAATCCCAATCCCAATCTCTATCATCAAATCCAATATGCACACGATCGCCATGGTATCTTCCAAAGTTTGCTTTGTGCGATACGATGAATTTTTTGCCTACAGGAACTGCTATTGTAACAATTACGTGTTGATTTCTAAATTTATCAGTTGTG
Source organism: Chitinophagaceae bacterium (assembly GCA_049242865.1). Classification (GTDB taxonomy): domain Bacteria; phylum Bacteroidota; class Bacteroidia; order Chitinophagales; family Chitinophagaceae; genus CAIVPM01. The sequence goes on from JBMLOR010000198.1 coordinate 27,675, forward strand.
TTTATGTTAACACCTTTGCTTAGCGTAAGCACAGTGTCTTTTTGTAATACTTCAAAGTTTATTTTACTAGCTAAGTCATTAGCCTCACTTTTTGAACTGCCTTGTGCTTTACGAGCAAGCTTTACATGAAAACTATCGTTAGGGCTTTTTACAATTCTTACCCATATATTTCTTACATAGGCACTATCTTCATCAATGGTAGCAAACGATTCAAAATTAAAAAGAGAGTTACCGTAGTATTGGTTTAAAGGAGCAGTGTTAACTTCTAGTTTATTTACTAACGGATTGCTCAAATAAATTTCTTCTTCTTGAACATTATTTTTATATCTAAAATCTTTTGCAATTAATGTAATAAAGCTAATAAAACAAATCCATCCTAAAGTCCATAAAGCTGCAAAACTCCATCTTATAACATTACTGTTTGATTTAGATTTTGTAATTCTACGAATGATGAAAGTAATGATGCCGATTATTGGTACCCAAATAAATAACACTAATGTACCCCAAGCCATTGCATCTTGAACCCCTGCTTTTATTATATATGCTTTTAATGGTAATAAACCAGTTGAAAGTACACCAAAGCTAAATAACATAGCTACAATTGAAAATACAACACAACCAATAATAAAGTAAGCAAATATTTTAAAAATTAAGGTAATTATATAGCCTACACCTCTACTTGCTTTTCTGCTGTTTTGCATAGCTTGTGCACTATAGGTTGCAGCATTTTCTTTTGCTGCATAACTCCATTGTTGTGAAGTTTGTTTGATGTTTTCATTTACTTCGGCAGCTTTATTAGAAACTTCTTGACCAAAATTTTCTGCTTTTCTGCTTATTTCTTGGCTCCAGTTTTCTGCTTTTTTGCCAAAACTTTTTAGGTCGCTTTGAATAGTATCTTTTATGCTATTAAAATCTACTTTTTCACCTTTCATTTCTAATTTATCGGCACTACTTTTTGCTTCAGGTAAAACCAACCAAAGTATAATATACGCCATTAAAGTACCTGGGCTAAATGAGAATTTTAGAAAATTAGGATAATCAAATACTCCCCAATGTCCCCATTTAAATACAAATGTAAAAAATGGAATTAAAAATAATGCTCTTGGTATCCAAGCATTTATGCCAAAATAATGTGCTAATCCACTTGCAACACCAGCTATTATTTTATCGTCCCCATCTCTAAAAAGTCTTTTTCTTCTACTACCTATTACTTGTGTTGCACTACTTGGTACAGCTACCCAAATTATAATGTATGGTAAAAAACCAATACCAAAACTAAATAATAGAATTAAAGCTATAATTCTTACAACTAAAGGATCTAATCCAAAGTAATTAGCCAAACCGCTACAAACACCTCCTAGAATTTTGCTATTTTCATCTCTATACAGTTTTTTGGGTTCATTACTATTGCTGTAGTAATTATTTGATTCGGTATAAGATGATTTTTGTTCTTGATAGTTAGTTGAATTACCACCCAATTGACTTTGAACATTAATTTCTTCAGCTTCAAAATCTTCTGGGCGTCCCATGCTATCAATGATTCTGTTAATATCATCATCACTAATACAGCTATTGCCTTTTTTTAAAGTTTCAGCAAATAATTCACCAATTCTTCCTTCAATATCATTGATAATTTCTTCTTTGCCATCTTCATTTGCAAAAAACTTAGTAAGGCTATCAATGTATTTTTTTAATATGTCGTAGGCATTTTCTTCAATAGGAATTACTCTGCCTTGAAAATTTATGTTTATTACCTTTTTCATGATAATTGTGTTTTGTGTTGTTGTTAAAGTTGAGTGTTTACAGAGCTTTCTTCGTTGGTAATTGCATGTACTGCATCGGCTAGTTCTTTCCAAGTTTTTTCTAGCTCATCATAAAATGCCAAACCTTGTTCAGTCATTACAAAATATTTTCTTGGTGGTCCACTATTACTTTCAACCCATCTATACGTAAGTAGTCCAGCATTTTTTAAACGAGTTAGTAAGGGATATAATGTACCTTCTAAAATGTGGAGCTTTGCATCTTTCATTTTTTCAACAATATCACTAGGGTATACTTCCCCTTTTTTTATAACACTGAGAATGCAAAATTCTAAAACCCCTTTTCGCATCTGACTTTGTGTATTTTGGATATCCATTTTAAAAAATTTTAAACGTGATAAATTTTAGTAAATGCTTAGAGCTTTTCTGTTTCTAAGTGAACTTGCAGTTCTGGTTTGGTTAAGCATATACCACAAACCAGCATTACTAAAAGCTAATTTTTTTGGAGCTTGTACTTCTTCTACTATTTTATTAGTAGTTGCTTTGAAGTTGTTGTTTTTTGATAAAGTGTTCATGATTTTTTGATTTTGTTTTGATTTTTTGATTTTGATTCTTTTAAAGCCTACTAGTAAATTGATAAGCTCATTCTTTTACGAGAAGTAAACGTTTTAGCCATTTTTTGAATTTGCCAAAGATTAGCAGCACTAAATATTGGTTTGTTTACTAATGTAGTGTTATCAACTAAATTGTTTACTACGTTGTTGATGTTGTTTTTTGTTAAAGTGTTCATGATTTTTTGATTTTGTTTTTGTTATTTTTTGATGTTGTTTTAAATCCTTTTTTTGATTTGTTGATACAAAGATATAGTTGAAAAGAGGTACTATGCAAAACATAATACTCGGCTAATTTTAGTAATGAGCTTTAAAATGTATTGTATAAATAGCTGAAAGCTTTATCTGTAAAGTGTTTTAGGTGCTTGTGGGGTAAAAATAAATTTTTAGCACAATTTGATGAACGGTAAAATAGCGTGATGAAAATTTTGAAAAAATGGAGCTTATATGAAAATTGCTCTTATTTGCAAGTTTGCGAAATTGCTTTTTTAGGCAATTTTGGGAGTAAATTATGGCCTAATTAGTATAACTCTATTGAATATTCTTATATAATTTTAACAAGATTGAGAAAAATTGATGATGAATAAAAGGCTGTAAAAGAAATTTTCATTAATCTTTTTAAAATAAAATCCTCCTTAAAAATTTGCATAAGTTTCTGTATATCAATGCTTTATTGCTATGATTAAGTAAAATATACCATGAGTTTTTACTAGAGTAGGCCAAGTTTTGCCATTTGTTTATGCATTACTTTAAACCATAAAGGTGGGAAAAGGCTTAAAATCATCATGCCAGGATATCCTGTTGGCATTTGTGGAGCATTTTGGTGGTGCTGTAAAATTTGATATTTTCTGCTAGCTAAATAATGATGGTCGCTGTGTCTACTCAATTCAAAGAGCATCATTCTTCCTAAAACATGATTGCTGTTCCAACTATGATGAGGCATTGCTCTTTCGTAGTTACCATTATCGTTTAGTTTTCTCGATAAACCATAATGTTCAATATAATTAACAGTTTCAAGTAATAAAATTCCTATCAACGCTGCACATAAAAAGTATATAGTAATTAGGCCGCCAAAAGCTAAGTAAATTACTAGTACAAGTAAAAATTGAAGCAGATGGGCTTGTATCATTTCATTAAATAATGAAAACTTTGGTTTTTTATTTTTTATACAATCATTATTGGCAATTTTCCATGCACTTAAATAACTGTACACTATTGTTCTATAATAAAAAGAGTAAATTGGTTCTCCAAGTTTAGCACTACTTGGGTCGTTAGGAGTAGCAACATGTTTATGATGCCCTTTGTTGTGTTCTATAAAAAAATGCATGTACAACGAAGTAGAAAGTAACAATTTTGCCATAGTTTGTTCTACTGCATTATTTCTATGGCCTAGTTCGTGCCCTACATTTATTCCAAAAGTTCCACAAAGTAAACCCATAGTAAGTATACGAGCTACAATATCGCTGTTCGATAAAGTAACATCTTGCATGCTATGTAAAAAGAAAAATAAAGTAGGTAATTGTAATAGCACAATTAAGTACAAAACATAGTCGTACCAAGGATTTTGTTTTGCTAAATCTTCTTCAGCTTTTTCAAGATTTTTTAAGTTTGGAGGAATAATTAGTTCTAAACATGGAATTAAAATCCACGCATATAATAAAGTAAAATAACAAACAAAACCTGTACTTGTAAACGCAATAAATGCAAGTATATAAAAAGATACAGCAGAAATATATTTAAGAAATCCCATAAAAATAATTTAATAATGTTTTGTAATCTTAAACCATTTAAAGCGAGTAATTTAATTCTAAAATGGGTATAATATTACACAAAATTGGCATTTAAATCCATTTCCATAGATTTGCCAACCCCTAATTTATTTTATTTATGAAAAAAGAATTAGAAGATGTTGAAGTTACGCTAACTGGCGATAATACACAAAGTGTTGCTAACGAGGTAAAACCAAAATGGTATAATCGTAATCGTAAAGGAATTACAACTTCTACTGCTGATAAAAAAGAAACGCCCGAAGGCTTATGGGCCAAATGCCCATCTTGCAATTATATTTCTACAACATCTGAGCTTAAGGAAGCCTTGTATGTTTGCCCAAAATGTAATCATCATCACAGAATTGGTAGTCAAGAATATTTCGATATAATTTTTGGAGAAAATAATTATACAACACTATTTGATAATATTAAAAGTGTAGATTATTTAAAATTTACCGATTTAAAAAGTTATCAAAAAAGGCTCGATGATATTCATGCAAAAACTGATTTAAAAGATAGTATGAGAGTAGCTGTAGGTAAAGCAGGTACTCAAGAAATGGTGATTGCTTGTATGGATTTTGAATTTATTGGTGGCAGTTTAGGAAGTGTGATGGGCGAAAAATTTGCACGTGCTGTTGATTATTGTATTGAGCATAAATTGCCCTATATAGTAATAAGTAAAAGTGGTGGAGCTAGGATGATGGAAAGTGCATTTAGCCTGATGCAATTGGCAAAAACTAGTGGTAAATTATCGCAACTTAGCGATGCAGGATTGCCCTACATAAGTATATTAACAGATCCAACTTTTGGTGGTATTTCTGCAAGTTTTGGAATGTTGGGTGATCTTAACATTGCTGAACCAGGAGCATTAATTGGTTTTGCTGGTCCAAGGGTTATTAAAGAAACAATTAAAAAAGATTTGCCCGAAGGTTTCCAACGCAGTGAATTTTTATTAGAACATGGATTTTTAGACTTTATAATTGATAGAAAAACAATGTCTTCGAAACTAGAGCAATTAATAATTTTATTTAAAGGATAGTTTTTTGGTTTATGAGTTGTTTTAAATCTTAATCTAGCTTTAAACAAATATTAATTTCTAAATCTTCAATATTTCATCCTTAAATGGAACTAAACAATCGTCAGGCTTATTATCATTATTTTATCGAACAAAAATTCGAAGCAGGAATTGTATTGCTTGGTACAGAAGTTAAAAGTATACGTGAGGGTAAACTAAGTTTTAATGATGCTTTTTGCTTACTCGATGATGGTGAACTTTGGTTAAGAGGATTATATATTGCTGAATATAAACTAGGTACTGTTAACAACCATATTGCTGTACACGATAGAAAACTATTGCTCAATAAAAAAGAGCTTAAAAAAATTACAGCTGCAACAAGAGAAAAAGGCCTAACAATAGTTCCTCTAAAAGTTTTTTTTAATGATAAAAATTTGGCAAAAGTGGATATTGGCATAGCCAAGGGAAAAAAACTACACGATAAAAGAGAAACTATAAAAAAACGAGATAACGATAGAGAGTTAAAAAATTTAAAACTTAAGTTTTAATTTATTTCCTATTAACATCTAATTGCATATAAATTTTCAGCAACAATCATAATGATAAGAAGTTGGTTAAAATTATAATCAATGTTAAATAACATATTACCTATAATTTAATATAATAATTTTTAATTGCATAACATTTTCAAACCTTCAAATTCACATTAGTTCCTTATTTTTGTAAAAAAAAATATGAGCAAATACGGATCTGGAATTATATATGGAGAAGCTTTGAAAGCACTTTACGATGATGCAAAAAATAACCAATTTGCATTGCCTGCCGTAAATACAATTGGTACAAATACTATAAATGCAACTTTAGAAACTGCAGCAAAAGTAAACTCACCTGTTATCATTCAATTTAGCAATGGTGGTGCACAATTTATTGCAGGTAAAGGCATGCCTAACGATGTGTTACAAGCAAATATTGCAGGTGGTGTTTCAGGTGCTTTACATATTCATAATGTAGCTAAACATTATGGCGTTCCTGTAGTATTACATACAGACCATGCAGCAAAAAAATGGTTGCCTTGGGTAAGTGGGTTAATTGATGCTGGAGAGCAATATTTCAAAGAAAAAGGTCAGCCTCTTTTTAGTTCGCACATGCTCGATTTATCAGAAGAAAGCTTAGAAGAAAACATTGCAACATCTGTAGAGTTTTATAAAAGAATGGCTCCTTTAGGTATGGGTATTGAAATTGAACTTGGTGTTACAGGTGGTGAAGAAGATGGTGTTGATAATAGTGATATTGATAATGAAAAATTATATACACAGCCTCAGCATGTAGCATATTCTTATAAAGAATTGAGTAAAGTAGGTGATTTATTTACTGTTGCAGCAGCTTTTGGTAATGTACATGGTGTTTATAAAAGTGGTAACGTTCAGCTTACACCAATTATATTAAAAAATAGCCAAGATTACATTGAACGTGAATTTAAAACAGCAGCAAAACCTGTTTACTTTGTATTTCATGGTGGTAGTGGCTCTCCTCAACATCAAATAAGAGAAGCAATTAGCTATGGTGCAATAAAAATGAATATTGATACCGATTTGCAATGGGCTTTTTGGGAAGGAATTTTAAACAATTACAAAAAGAACGAAGCCTATTTACAAGGACAGTTAGGTAATCCTGACGGGCCTGATGCTCCTAATAAAAAATACTACGATCCAAGAGTTTGGTTGCGTAAAGGGGAAGAGAATTTTTCAAAAAGATTAGAAGTTGC
>JBMLOR010000198.1:34694-44372 GCA_049242865.1 Chitinophagaceae bacterium
TTTAAGCCTTTAGCTCTTTATAATACTGATGGAAATATGGAATTGTAGCAATTCCTTTGTAAAAGTTAAATACATCATACTTCTCGTTAGGGCTATGCAAATTATCACTGTCTAAGCCAAAGCCTAAGAATACAATTTTTATACCTAATTCTTTCTCAAATAATGCACAAATAGGAATGCTTCCTCCACCTCTACAAGGAATAGGTTCTTTGCCAAAAGTGGTGAATATAGCTTTTGCAGCTGCTTTATATTCTATGCTATCAATTGGGGTCATGTAGGGTTCTCCACCATGATGTTCAGTTGCTTTTACAGTTACACCTTCGGGTGCAATAGTTGTAAAGTATTTTAAGATTTTTTCTGTAATTACTGCACTCGATTGATTAGGAACTAATCTACAACTAATTTTAGCAAAAGCTTTACTTGGCAACACTGTTTTTGCTCCTTCACCTGTATAACCTCCCCACATGCCATTTACTTCTAAAGTTGGTCTAATGCCTGTACGTTCATTAGTTGTAAACCCTTTTTCACCCCAAAGGCTATCAATGCCTAAATCATTTTTATAGTCATTTTCATTAAAAGGTGCTGCAGCCATTTTTGCTCTTTCTTCAGGTGTAGCTTCAACTACATCATCATAAAAACCAGGGATAGTTATATGATTATTTTCATCGTGGCAACTAGCTATCATTTTACTTAAAATAGTTATAGGATTTGCTACTGCACCACCATAAACTCCACTATGTAAATCTCTATTTGGGCCTGTAACTTCAACTTCAATATAGCTTAATCCTCTAACTCCAACATCAATACTTGGAGTATCCATGCTAATCATACTAGTATCGCTAATTAAAATTACGTCTGCTTTTAATAGTTCTTTATTAGCCTTAACAAAAGTTCCTAAATTAGGACTGCCAATTTCTTCTTCACCTTCTATTAAAAACTTTACATTGCATTGCAGAGTTTGGGTATTAACAAGTGTTTCAAATGCTTTAACATGCATAAAAAACTGTCCTTTATCATCACAACTTCCTCTTGCAAAAATTTTACCATCTTTAATTACAGGTTCAAATGGGCCACTATGCCAAAGTTCTAAAGGGTCAGCAGGTTGTACATCATAATGTCCATATACCAAAACTGTTGGTAAATTTTCGTCAACAATTTTTTCAGCAAATACAATTGGGTGGCCTGCTGTTTCATAAATTTTTGTGAATTCAGCACCCGCTGCTTTTAAATGATTTTCAACACTTGTTGCACAAGTAATCATATCATTTTTATGCTCTCCTCTTGCACTAACACTAGGTATTTTTAATAAATCTAGTAACTCGTTTAAAAAACGATCTTTATGTTGTTGTTGGTAGTTTTCCCAAACTTGCATATGATTTTTTTTGTTGTAAAAGTAGGGGAATTGAAGTCTAGTTTTTTGGGATAACTATAAACAAATTTTAAGTTTTTTAATAGATAAAGGTGCAAATGAAATTTGCACCTTTATTAAATTTGAATGTTGATTTTTAGTTTACTTCTTAGAAGTTTTTTTTGCATACTCCATAATGGCATCAATAGTTTCTTTGCTAGGACTCATTGATTTATTTTTTAATTCATCGGCAGCTTTTGCTGCTTTTTTTAATTTTTTTAATTCTTTAGTTAATTCTTCATCAGTAAGCAATGCTTTGTCTATAGCCATTTTTAAAATGGGTGAAGCCTCTCCATACAAATATTGTATGATTTGCTCTTTAGTAAATTTTTTCATTAAATATTGTTTGCTGTTTACAAATACAGCTTTCGAGAGGGTATGCAAGAATTACTTGTATATAAACGAAAGGCTACACATTTTATTGTATAGCCTTTCGATTTATAGTTAGATTTTAATTTTTTGTTTATTGCTGTTGCAATTTGTTATTTAACTCCACCATTTGAATGGCAGTTAGGGCAGCTTCTTCTCCTTTATGGCCATGAACACCTCCCAAACGTTCAAAAGCTTCTGTTTCATTGTTTAAGGTTAATACTCCAAAAATTACAGGTACCGAAAGTTGTAAATTAAGTTGAACAGTACTTTCTGCAATTATTTTACATACATAATCAAAATGTGGTGTTCCACCTTTAATAACTGCTCCCAACATAATATAAGCATCAGGCGTTTTTTTTGAAAATGCGTAATGCTGTTTTACTGCAAATGGTATTTCTACAGCACCAGGAACTTCAATAGTAATTACTTTAACTTGGTGTTGTTTGAGAATTTTTTTTGCACCTTTTTCAAGTTTATCAATTATTGGTTTATTCCAACTAGTTTTAACTATTACAACAAAGGCATCCTTTTTTAAAAGAATGCCTTTGTTAGATATTGTATATCCTTTACTGCTCATATTTATTTTATGCTAAATTCATTTTTTTCAATGCTATTTTTATAGATATCTCTATCAATGTCATTGGCTTTAGCGTTAGGGTATTTAGTTTTAATTTCTTTATACAATTCTACTGCTTCTTTGCTTTTGTTTAATGTTTCGTACAATTTAGCTGCACGCCACAAATATTCAGCACTTGTATTTTGATCTTGGCTAAAGTGATTTCCAGCTTTTTTATAATATTCAATAGCTTCTTCTTTTTTGCCAGCTTCTCCGTAAGCATCAGCTAAAGCTCCGTATGCAACCATTTGAACAGGTTTGCTGCTTGTACTAAATTCTTTCAAATGCTCTATAGCTTTGTTAAATTCGCCAAGTTTTAAATAGCTAATTCCAGCATAATAATGAGCTAAGTTTGCTGCTGGTGTTCCACTATGATTTTTAATTACATAAAGTACACCTTTACTTTGTCCATCGCCATCTAAAACTTTACGACTGCTATCTTGTGCAAAATAATTTTCTGCTGCAAAAATTGCTTCAGAAGCTTTATTGTTAGCTGGTTTTACTATATACTCTTTGTATGCCCAAAAACCTCCAATTACTACAATTACGCCTGCTACTGCTCCTAAAATTAGCTTTTGATTTTTATTCCAAAATTGTTGAAGTTTCGATAAAAAATCTCCACCTACCACTTGTTCACTCATTTTTATGTGTTTTTATAAAATTTTGTATTAAATAAAATTAGTCTTTAATAAATTCATAGTTTGCATCAACATAAACATCTTTATAAACTTCGTCTTCATTTGGCCAAGGCGATTCTTCTGCAAAACGTACACTTTCTTCTACAACGTCATCAATTTTTTTAACAATTGCATCTAAATCTGCTTGTGTAGCAAATCCATTATCTACAATAGTTCTTGTAATTGCAGTTATTGGATCTTTTTCTTTATAATCGTCTACCTCATCCTTGCTACGATATTTTTGAGGGTCACTAATGCTATGACCTTTATATCTGTAAGTTTTCATTTCTAGTAGGGTAGGGCCACCATCTTCTTTTGCACGTTTTACAGCTCTTGCAACAGCATCGTGCACAGCTTCTGGGCTCATACCATCTACCATATCTCCTGGCATGTCATAAGCATCAGCCAATTTATAAATATCTGTAACGTTACTAGTTCTTTCAATACTAGTACCCATAGCATAGTTGTTGTTTTCGCAAATAAAAATTACAGGCAACTTCCAAAGCATGGCCATATTAAATGTTTCGTGCAACATACCTTGTCTTGCAGCACCATCACCAAAAAAGCAAAGTACAACATTGCCTGTACCCTTATATTTTTCGGCAAATGCCAATCCTGCACCAGTACCAATTTGAGCACCCACAATACCATGACCACCAAAAAAATAATTTTTAACATCAAAAAAGTGCATGCTTCCACCTTTACCTTTTGCACAACCTGTAGCTTTACCATAAAGCTCAGCCATACAAGCATTTGCAGATGTTCCTTTAGCTAAAGCCAAACCATGATCACGATAAGCAGTAATAAATGGATCTTGATGATTAGTTGCTGTCATGCAACCTGCTGCAATGGCTTCTTGACCTACATATGCATGGAAAAAACCTCTAATTTTTCCTGCCATTTTATACATTTCTTCAGCTTTAAGCTCAAATTGACGGATTAAAACCATCAATTCATACCAGTACAAATAAGTTTCTTTAGTAAATTTTGTTGGCACTTGTTATTTTTTAGGTGTGCAAATATAATAGTATTGACAATATATTTAAAGATGTGGATTAGTTGATTTGTAAATGCCTACTTATATCGTGTTTTAGTATTAGTTAATTTTTTTAGAATGCACAAGATTTAATTGTTGAACAATAATTAAATAATATTAGTGTAAAATTTACACATTTAATTTAAATGAATTAACATTGCAACAAACGTTTGCAAAATGAAAAAAAATATTTTCATTCTTTTAGTAGCTATTAACTTCTTTTCGATAGAAAAAATTAAAGCACAAACAGACTTTAGAAAAGAAACCATCTATTTTTTATTGACTACTCGTTTTTTTGATGGCGATAGTTTAAATAATGCACCCAACGAATGGTGTAGCTATATTCCAGGGGTTAATAATCCAAACATTACCGACCCTAAAGACGTTACTTGGCGTGGAGATTTTAGAGGCTTAATACAACAATTAGACTATATAAAAGGGATGGGATTTACTGCAATTTGGATTACACCTATTGTTCAAAATAGAGGACCATTAGATTATCATGGTTACCATGCCTGGGATTTTACCAAGGTTGACCCAAGATTAGAAAGCCCAGGTGCAACTTTTCAAGATTTAGTAAATGCTGTACATGCCAAAGGCATGAAAATAGTATTAGATATTGTAACCAACCATAGTGGGCGTTTTGGAATTAAAAATGTTGCAGAGCTTAAATATAATACAGATACTACCAAACCTTGGGGTAAAAATTTAGCTGGAGGTACTTTAAAAGATAATCCTAATTGGGAGTATGATGGATTAACCAAAAACCCTGATGATGGCAAGCGTTGGAGCCGTGCTAACTTGGCCAAAATGCCAGCACCCTACAATCAAAATTTAGCAGCTTGGAATTGGCCTTGCACAGAAGCATTTGTAAATACGAGTAACCCTGTTTATTTTCATCAAAGTGGTAATGGTTTTGCACAAGGTTGGGACGATACCACCAATTTATATCAAAGAGCTTTGGCAGATGATTGCCCTGATTTAAATACAGAAAGCCAAGCTTTACAAGACTATATGTTCAATGCCTACAAAACATTTTTAGACATGGGTGTTGATGCATTTAGATGGGATACTTGGAAACACATGAACAAGCAAAGCATCATTGCTTTGTACGATAGATTTAAAGCCTATAAACCCAATTTATTTGTATTTGGTGAGGTGGCACAAAAACGCTTTGAATTGCACCCTGTACAAGAAATTAACCCACATTGGTATACTTGGCGTGGAGGTGTAGGCACAAGTGCAGGTTTAGATGTTGGTGTTTTAGATTTTTATGGCGAAGCTACTTTTCATAATATTTTTGAAGATGGTGGAGCTTTTAGTGGCGTTGCAGATGCTGCACGCTACGATCATTTATATAGCGACCCCACAAAATTGGTAACATGGTTAGATAACCATGATTTTGGACCTCATAACGACTGGAATAGACGATATGGTGGAAGCGTTGAAAACTTGGCTGCTTGTATGAACTTTATGTTTACTTGGCGAGGCATACCATCAGTTTATTATGGAACTGAAATGCAATTTAAAAAAGGTGCCTATACCGATTTGCACGATGCTAGTGGTATACAAAAAAGTTTAGACGTTACTGGTAGGGCTTATTATGGCGATAATGTAAACACAGCCAAAAACACTCAGCTATATGCACATTTAAAAAAACTAAATGACATAAGAAAAGCTATACCAGCTTTACAAAATGGCAACTACAATTGGGGAGGAAATTATCCTGGAAATGGTATAGGTTTTACAAGAAGTACCACTGGCAGTTTTGTTTGTGTGGGATTAGCCAAAGATGGTGCTGCTAATTTTAATTTTACAGGCTTAACCAATGGCATTTATAGAGATGCAGTTACTGGGCGAGAAGTAAATGTAACCAATGGAACTTTACAGTTTTCTGTTCCTAGTCTTAGTGCTGGTATTTATGTATTAAATGGGCCTGGTATGATTGGTGAAAATGGGCCAGGTTATTTTGCACCTTGTGTTACAGGATGTAATCCTTTACCAAAAGTTGCTATTAGCCCAGTTGGTGATAATTATACTGCACCAATTACAGTTAGTATTAATGCTACAAGTGGAACAGGAGCAAAAACCATTTATTATACCACTAATGGTCAGCAACCTACAACTGCTTCTGCTGTATATACAGGAAGTTTTTCAGTAAGTACAGCAACCACAGTAAAAGCAATTGCAGTTGATGCAAATGGAAAAGTAAGTGATTTGGATGCACAGGTTTATACTTTTGTTTTACCTAAACCAAGATTATCTATTACACCAGCAGCAGGTAATTATTTCGACCCAATAACTGTAAGTTTAGCAGCAACTAATGCTGCTTCTCCTTACACGTATTATTATACCACTAATGGCAGTACACCTAACACTAGTAGCACCGTTTATACAACTCCATTAACTATTGCTACTCCAACAACCATTAAAGCAATTGCAGTAGATGCTGCTAACCAAGTAAGTGATGTGGTTACAGCTAGTTATACATTCAATATTCCAAATCCAACAGTAACAGCTAATCCTAGTAGTACAAATTTTTATACAGGAACTGGAACAGTAACCTTAACTGCAAATTCACCACGCCAGCCAGTTACAATTTATTACACTACAAATGGTACCAACCCTACAATCAACTCTTCAGTTTATGCTGCTCCTTTAAACTTATCTGGTTCTGCTCCTATAAAAGTAAAATATTTTGGAGTTGATAATCAAGGAAGAATAGGAAGCATTGATAGTAGCACCTACACCTTCAATCCAATACCAGATATTACAGTGTATTTTAAAAAGCCTTCTAATTGGGCAAGCCCTGTAAAAATTCATTATTGGAATGCTTTGCCAAATGGAAATTTAACTGCAACAACTTGGCCAGGTGTAAACTGTACAAGAGTTTGCCCAACTAGTGATTGGTGGAAATTTACTTTTAATAACGTTACATCATTAAATGTAATTTTTAATGATGGTGCTGGTAAACAAACCATCGACTTAAACAATGTTACAACTGATAGCTATTTTGATTTTAATACAAAGCTTACAACTATTCCTGATGTTGACGCTCCAATTGGTAGATTAGTTGCTACGCCAACTACAGGCACTGCTCCACTTACGGTAAATTTTAATGCAAGCACTAGTTCAGGTTGTACGGCACTAGGTTATTTTTGGGAGTATGGCAATGGTAATAGTCAGCAAACTGGATTAAATGCCACTGCCTCTCAAGTATATGCAACTCCTGGTACTTACAATATGTATGTGGTGGTGCAAGACCAAAATAATAAAAGAGATACCGTACGCCAAACTATAACTGTAACTGCACCAACAACAGGACAAACTATTCATTTAAAACCTGCAACAAGCTGGACTAATACTCCTAAAATGTATTTCTGGAATACTACACCAGTAAGTGTTACTACAGGTTGGCCAGGTGTAACCATGGTAGCCGAAGGTAATGGTTGGTTTAAGTACACTATACCTGGCGTAAATTGTAGTAATATTGTTTTTAATAACAACAGCAGCCCACAAACTGCAGACTTACAAAAATGTGGTGAAGCTTGGTACGATGGAACAATACCTGCTTGGGTGAACGACCCTTTACCTTTAAAATTTACGATGTACGAAGTGCGATTTACAATGGATGGTGGTTCTCAGTTCCCTTCCACTGGAGGGGTTAGGGGTGGTTTGGTTTTGAATAGTTGGCAAACAGCAAATGAAATAAACGTTTCACATTTTAATGTACAATGCAGTTTTGATGGTAAAGAATTTAAAACAGTTGGCAGTATCTCAGCCCAAAACAAGAGTTTTAATGAATATACCTTTGAAGATAAACTGGCTACTAACTTCTCACTACCCACTACTATTTACTATAGAATTGAAGCAGTAGATAAAGATGGCAGCAAAACCTATAGCGAAATAAAAACTATCGAATTCAAAATTCAAAATTCAAAATTCAAAATTTTTCCTAATCCTGCAAAAGATGTTGTAACTATAAGTACTCTTAATACTAAGGAAATTATAATAATGGATATTGCAGGTAGAATAATAAAAGTTTTTAAAAATCCACCTCAACAAGTAAAGTGGCTTACAAATAAGTCTAAGGGCATTTACTCGGTAACGCAAATACAATACAATGGAACAGTAACTACAGAAAAATTAACTATATTATAAATTGCTACTATAAATTATATTCTGTATTTTCATATTCTAAACTATAGGATATGAAAAAATTTATCTTTTGTTTGCATTTTGTATGTATTTGTTTTCCAAATTTATTTTCTCAAGCTTGGGTTGAATTACCTAATGTTAATACCGGATATTATGAGATAAAATATTTAAATTTTGATGCTCGTAATAATCTCTACTTTTCAGTACTAACACCATGTTTTGGAGAAGGAGTAAATCGATATAGAAACTTTACAACTACCTATGCAGCAATTGGTTGTGATAACACAGAAGTTTCAAGGTTAATAAGAGATGAGAATGGCAAAATGTATGCTGCAATATATAATCGAATTGGTTTTTCGAAATCTTTCTATAAATTCACTGAAACTAGCACTGAAACTTTTTATGCTTCAAGTAGTATTTCACCTTGGTTAGATACTTTAGCATTAAGCACTATTTTTTCAGTAAAACCCAATGGATTAGTATATGCAACTAACACAAGTAAAGTTTATGAATTTAACCCAACAACTAATTTATGGACTAATTTAGCAGGTGCAGGTGCTGATACTTTGCCAAGTGGAATTATTCAAAGAAATTTATTAGCTCTAAACAATAATAAATTACTTATAAGTATTGATAATGGTAGTAATTATGAATTGTATATATGGGATGGGATGAGCTGGAAATTACTCGCACCAAATGCTGGCTATTTAAATTCTACAAAAAAAATTACAGATTTCTTAGTAAATAAAAATGGAGAACTCTTTGGTTTTGCACTAAATACTTTTAATTCTACAAAAACATTGCATCGAGCATTATGGAATAATGCAACTAATAGTTGGATTGAATTATTACCAAACAGCAACAATCCATATGCCGATACATGTATAAAAATAAAAACTATAGTACAAGATAAGTTTAATAATTATTATGGCATTAGCAGTTGTGCTAATAGTTTTGGTAGAGAGTTTGTAGCAAAATGGAATGGAAATAGCTGGCAGCAATTAGGAAATCTTACAAACAACAATATCATTCATTCAATAGCAGTGGATACTATAGGAAATGTTTTTGCTGCTGGCAGATTTACTAATACAAATAACGAATTAGTAATAGTAAAGTATGATGTTGTAACGCCCGTAAAGTTTGGTAGTTTTGATGTTAATGCAAGTTTAAAAGATAACCAAACTTTTTTCACATTTAAAAATAAATGGACTACACTTTCAGAAACTAATGCAGCTTTCTTTAATGTTCAAATAAGTATAGATAATAAAGAGTTTAAAACCGTTGGGAAAGTTTTTGCTAAAAACAGCAGCTATAACGAATACGAATTTTCTTATTCCCTTCCTTTGGATGGGCTAGGGGTGGTTTATTTTAGAATCGAAGCAGTAGATAAAGATGGCAGCAAAACCTATAG
>JBMLOR010000199.1:0-2809 GCA_049242865.1 Chitinophagaceae bacterium
TTCTTATAGATATAAATAGTTGCTCGGCAATTTGTTTATTGCTTAAATCTTTTTCGAGTAGTTTAATTATTTCTATTTCTCTGTTGGTTAAGTGTGCAGCTTGAGTTTGTTGTTTTAGCTTACTTTGTTTTTCAAGCTCTGCAATAATTTGTGGTTGAAAATAAATGCCACCATTAAAAACTTGTTCAATTGCTTGTATTAGTTCAGCCTTGTCAGTTTGTTTTAATAGGTAGCCACTTATGTCGGCATCTTTAATCATTTCATCTACAATTTCTCCAACGCCACTCATGCTTAAGGCTATTATTTTAATATTTGGATATTGTTGCTTAACTATTTTGGCAAGTGCTTGCCCACTCATGCCATTCATTACCACATCTGTAAGTAAAACATCAATAGAATTTTGATGTAGCAAAAGTAGCATGGCTTCGCCACTATTAGCTGTACAAACTACTTCAATAGTGTTGTGATTTTTTATTAACGAAACTAAGCCATCAATAATTATTTGATGGTCATCTACCAAAGCTAGTTGTATTTTTTTTTCTGTTTTATTCATTATTTGATGGTATATGAATGGCTACTAAAGTACCATTATTTGCGTTGCTATCCCATTGTACTGTACCTTTTAAAAATTCAATTCTGCTTTTAATATTTTGTAATCCAATGCCTTCTTTTTTTAAAGCTTCTTGTACATTAAAACCTATGCCATTATCTTCTATCATTACATCAATTTCGCCATTGTCTTCTTGCCCAATACTTATATCTAATCGGGTTGCTTGAGCATGTTTAATTACGTTGTTAACACTTTCTTGTATTACTCTATATAAAACAGCTTCTACATGATTAGGTAGTTTTTTTTGGAGCCCTTGTGTTTGTAAATTAATCTGGGTTTGCTTTGTATTTAGTTGTTGAATAAACTCTCTTACAGCATCAATTAATCCTTTTTTAAGTAAGGCGTTTGGCATCATATTATGGCTTACCGCTCTAACTTCTTTACAGCCTTCGTTCATTAAATTTAATGTACGTTCTACAAAATCTTTGTTGGGTGAATTTGCTTTTTGAGCCTCTTCATTTATTTGTTGTAAGTTAAGCCAAGTGGCAGTTAATATTTGTCCTACACCATCATGTAAATCAGTGGCAATTCTTTGTCGTTCTTTTTCTTCTGCTGCTAGGATATTTACAGTTGCTTGTTTCTCTTGTTCTAAAAGTTTTTGTTGCAACATATTTTTTTGTTGTGCTTGTTTAAAGCGATAAAAAACATATCCACCCAAACATGTTGCTAGTAGTAATGCTATTAATCCATAAGTAAGTAAGTTTTTTTGTTTTATTTCTAAATCTTTTATTTCTTTTTCTTTAGCTAATAGTGAAAGCTGATGTTGTTGTTGCTTCTCAATAGCTTCTTTTCGATTTATTATTTCTGTTTTATTTAGTAAGGCAATACTATCTTCGGCTAACAATAGTTGTTGTTTGTTTAACTGAAGGTTTTGACTAACAATAGCAAATTGTTGTTGATTGATTTGCAATATTTGATTGTTGATTCTTAGAGCATTTATAGAATCTGCTTTGCTGAGCAAATTAATTTTATATTCTTTTTTTTCTGTTTCGTACTTGGTTTGTAAATCTAATAATTTGGTATTAGCTTGCTCATTAATGTACTCATTTTTTGCCATAATTTGACTGTCTTGATATTCGAAAGCAAGTTTTAAATTACCTTGTTCTTTATAAATAGCAGCCATAGTTTCGTACACAAAATGTTTGTACTGTCCAACACCTTCATTTGATTTTATTAAGTTGAGCGTTTTATAGCAATAGCCTAATGCTTCGGTATATTTTTTTTGTTTACCTAAACTGCTTGACTGATTTATGTAGTTGGTTACTAAGCCTTCGTAATTGTTAATGTTAATTAGTTCGGGCTCAGCTTTTTTATAATACTTTATAGCATTATCAATATCTCCAAGCAAATCATAGCTTGAGCCAATGTTGGTTATTGTTTCTAATTCTTGTTTTTTATTATTAGTTTTTTTACTTAGGGATACTGCTTTTTCAAAGTAAGTAATAGCTGCGTGAAAATCTTTTTTGTTATAATAAGCTACACCAATATTATTTTGAATAAGCGATTCTGATGCATAATTATTATTACGTTGAGCAATGGGCAAAGCTTGGTTAAAATATTTAAGAGCTATATCGTTGTTTTTTTGGTCTAAATAAATTTTCCCAATATTTAAAATAGTATTGCTTTTTTTTCTTTCTGCATTTATGGCATCGTAAATATTTATGGCTTTTTGATAATTCACCAATGCTTTTTCTTGTTGTCCTAAATTTTGATAAACTAACCCTTGATTATTAAGTACATTACCTACTTCTAATAAGTTATTTGCATTTTGATAATTGATTAAACTAGAATCTAAGTAGATTGCTGCTACTTGTAATTTACCAGTATTAATATTTATAAAGGCAATATTGCTGTAAGCTTTTGCAGTACTAGCATAAAGGTTGTGCTGTTTACCATTTATTAATGCTTGTTGGTAGTAATTTTTGGCAGTTGAATTTTCGTTCATCAACTCATACAAATATCCCAATTCGTTTAAGCCAAATCCTATAAATTTATAAGCTTTTATTTTTTTACCTTTTGCAATTCCTGTTAAATAATTATTTACGGCATTAGCACTATCTTGTTTGTCGGTATAAATTTTTGCTAAAAGATAATGGGCTTTAATTGCGTTTGTATCATTAGCATTTTTTAATATTACTTTATTTAAACTATCTATTGTTTGACTTATACTGTTTAAGCAGCAAAAACAAAATATGGCAA
>JBMLOR010000200.1:0-2141 GCA_049242865.1 Chitinophagaceae bacterium
CCTTTATGGTACTCATTTGGGCCATAAACATTGAAAAACTTTAGTCCTGCCCAAAAAGGTGGTTTTGCTTGTTGTTGTAAGGCCCATTTATCGAATTCGTTTTTACTTTTACCATAAGGATTCAAAGGCACTAGCTGAAATGGCAATTCGTGGTTATCGTTATAACCCAAATTTCCATCACCATAAGTAGCTGCACTCGAAGCATAAATTAATGGAATTTGATGCTGTGTGCAATAATTCCAAACATCAATGCTATAATCTACATTTAGTAGCTGATGTATACTATAATCAAATTCAGTAGTATCAGTTCTTGCACCAAGATGAATAAAGCAATCTATTTTAGGTTGATGTTGTTGCAACCACTCAAATAAAGAATGACGTTCCACTACATGAGCAACTTGTTTGGTTTCCCAATTTTTCCTTTTTTCCTCAACACCAAAATCATCCACAATAATTAGGTTATGGTATCCATTTTCGTTTAAAAAAGAAACCATACAACTGCCTATAAAACCTGCTGCTCCTGTTACTATTATCATAAAAATCTACTTATTGTTTCCACTTAAAATATTACCAATTGCATTGTCATAACTTGTTTTAAAACGCTCAATATTTCCCCAATTAACTTCATCTACAATAACTTCATTTTCAACCACTTCGCCAATAACACTACAATCAATATTATCGATTTTTAAACTTGCTACTACTTCTGCTTGTAGTTCTTTTTTTACAGTAATTACAATTCTACCTTGAGCTTCGCCAAACCAAAAAGCATCGTTACGCAAATCACTATTTTGTTTAGAAACTTTAAAACCTTTGTTTAAGAAAAAGCCTTTTTCGAATAAGCCAATAAGCAAACCACCTTCGCTACAATCGTGTGCACTTTGTAAAAGTTTCAGTTGAATTAATTTACTAATTGATTGATGCACATTAAACTCTTCATCCAAGTTAAAATATGGAGCAGGCGAATATTCTTTCCCTAATATTTTATGTACATATTCGCTACAAGCTATATCATTAGCAAGTTTTCCAACTACCATAATTACATCTCCTGCTTGTTTAAAATGCAATGTTGTTTTTGTAGCAACATCATCTAAAACCCCTACCATTCCAATAGTTGGTGTAGGATATACGGCATACTCAGGACCTTGATTGTAAAAACTAACATTACCACCTGTTACAGGTGTATTAAATTTTCTACAAGCCGCTCCCATCCCTTTTATTGCCTCAGTAAATTGATAATACACTTCGGGGTTATAAGGATTTCCAAAGTTTAAACAGTTGGTTACACCAATGGGCAAACCTCCACTACATACAATATTTCTTGCAGCTTCGCTTACAGCAATCATTGCACCAATATATGGATTAGCATAAACATATCTGCTATTACAATCAACAGTTACAGCCAAAGCTTTTCCAGTTTCTTTTGCCAAAACTACTGCAGCATCGCTAGGTGCATTAGTATTGGTGTTTGCTGTACCAACCATGCTATCATACTGATTATATATAAATTGTTTACTAGCAATATTTGGTTGTTGCAATAATAAAGAAGCGGTTTGCAACAACTGTTCATTCGATGCAATGTCTTCAATAGCATTTACATCAAATTCATTGATCTTATTAAAATAATCTGGCTCTTTTATCTCTCTATTATAAACAGGTGCACCACCACCCAAAACCATCTCTTCTGCAGGAATACTGGCTTCTAAAACACCATGCATATAAAAATTCAACAAACCATCATTTGTAACATGACCAATAATTGTTGCTTCTAAATCCCATTTTGTAAATACAGTTTCAACTTCGTGTTCTCTCCCCTTTTCTACTACAAGTAGCATTCTTTCTTGGCTTTCACTTAAAAGCAATTCCCAAGCTTTCATATTTTGTTGGCGAGTAGGCACTTTATCTAAATCAATATGCATACCCACATTACCTTTTGCACTCATTTCGGCAGTGCTACAAATTATTCCTGCTGCACCCATGTCTTGCATACCAACAACAGCACCAGTTTCAATTACTTCTAGGCAAGCCTCTAACAATTTTTTCTCCTGAAAAGGGTCTCCAACTTGCACAGCTGGCAACTCTTCTGCACTTTCTTCAGTAATATTTGCACTAGCAAAACTTGCACCACCAATTCCATCTTT
>JBMLOR010000201.1:0-22038 GCA_049242865.1 Chitinophagaceae bacterium
TTCATAACTAGTAATATTGTTATGTTCCCCTCCCTCTATGGTAATAAAATTATCAGATGGTTTTAAATGAGCTTTTAATTTACTAGCATTACTATAATAAATTGTACCATCTTTTGTACCATGAAAAATAGTAATTGGTTGCTTTGTTTTACTTAAATAATCATAACTTGGAATTTTATATTTAACCATCCATTCACAAGGATACATAAAGCCCCATTGCTTGGCAACATCTACAAAACTGTTATAGGGGGTTTCTAAAATTACTTGTTGGGCATTGGTTTTACTAGCCAAATAACTTGCTAATCCTGTGCCAAACGATTTGCCATAAATTACAATATCACTATCGGCATATTGTTGTTTTGCCAAAGCATAAAAAGCCTCGGCTTCTTTGTATAAAATTTCTTCAGTTAGCTTTCCTGTGGTTTTTCCAAAATTTGGGTAATCACACATCCAAACATCGTAGCCTCTACTTGTAAAATTTATGGCATGCTTGGCGTAGCGATTAATGTTGGTATGATTTCCATGAAAATACAATACTAATTTTTGTTTTGGAATTGAAGCAAAAAACTGTACTATACTAAATGTATATTCACTGTTGTAAGGCAAGCTTACTTCTTTAAAGGGAATATCGAATTGAAATGGAGTATTAGCATCTATTTTTTTTGATCGGAAAAAAATAAAGTCTTGAAAAAAATAAAACCCTACACCAACTATTATATAAATAATAAAGATGGTGTAGAGCATTTTAAAAAGTTTTTTTTTGGAAGAAAACATCAAAATGAATGTTTCGTGGCTACAATCTTTCAATAATACCAGCAATACCTTGTCCACCACCTACACAAGCACTCACCATTCCATATTTTTTATTGGTACGTTTAAGGTCGCTGAGTAGTTGAACAGTAAGTTTACAACCTGTACAACCCAAAGGATGGCCAAGTGCAATTGCTCCACCATTAATGTTGATGATATCTTTATTAAGATTAAGTTCTTTAATTACTGCTAGAGATTGTGAAGCAAAAGCTTCATTTAGTTCTATCAAATCTATATCTCCAATATTTAAGTTTGCTTGTTTTAAAACTTTTGGAATAGCAGCCACAGGCCCAATTCCCATAATTCTTGGATGAACCCCAGCTACAGCACAATTTACCAAACGACCAATTGGTTTTAAGCCCAATTCATTAACCATTCTTTCGCTCATTACTACTACAAATGCAGCACCATCGCTAGTTTGAGAACTGTTGCCTGCAGTTACGCTTCCTGCTTGTGCAAAAGCAGGTTTTAGCTTTGCCAAGCCTTCAACATTTGTATCGGCTCTTACGCCTTCGTCTGTATCTACAACATAAGATTTTACAGCACGTTTTCCTTTTTCGTTTACATAGGTTTGGTTTACTGTAATGGGCAAAATACCTTCTTTAAAAAAGCCATTATCAATGGCAGTTTTTGCTTTTGCATGTGATGCAGTTGCAAATTCATCTTGCTCGGCACGACTAATATTAAATTCTTTAGCAACCGCCTCGGCAGTTAAACCCATGCTTAAGTAATAATCAGGTTCTTCTTTTGTAATGCTATATGCTGGCACAGTTTTCCAACCTGCTGTTGGCACCATACTCATACTTTCTGTACCACCAGCAACAATACACTCTGCCATGCCAGTTCTAATTTTTGCAGTAGCCATAGCAATACTTTCTAAGCCACTAGCACAATATCTATTAATGGTAATTCCAGCAACGTCAATACCTAAGGCTTTTGCAGCAATAGTTCTACCAAATTGTAAACCTTGCTCAGCTTCAGGAACTGCGTTTCCTACAATTACATCATCTATTCTTTTTGTATCTAATTGAGGGATAGTAGCCACTAATCCTTTAATAACTTCTATGGCTAAATCATCGGGTCTAAAAAATCTAAAACCCCCTTTTTTACTTTTGGTTACTGCTGTTCTAAATCCAGCTACAATGTAAGCTTCTTGCATAACAATCATTTAAAAAGCGAAGATATAAAAAATAGTTGTTTATGCAACTATTTTTTATGGTAGTTTTTTACTCTATTTCTTATAAAACGATAACCAACAACTCCCTATTCCTCCACATACACCCTTTTCACCCTTTGATTTAAGGTGCTTAAAGTTTCGTAAGCTATGGTGTTACAATTTTTTGCAACCTCCGTAATGGGCAAATTGTTGCCAAAAATTTCTACTACATCGCCTGTTTGTACATCATTTATATGGGTTACATCAATCATCGTCATATCCATACAAACATTACCAACTATGGGTGCTAGTGTGTTTTTAATCCAAACACTTCCTTTGTTGTTACCTAATTGCCTACTTAAACCATCGGCATAGCCAATTCGTATGGTTGCAATTTTGCTATCTTGTTGCATAATAGTTTTTCGATTGTAGCCTACGCTTTCGCCTTTTTTTACTTGGCGTATTTGTGCAATAGTTGTAGTAAGAGTTGCTACAGTTTGTAAGGGCAAATTGCTATTGGTGTTTTGAATGCCATATAACCCAATGCCTAGTCTTACCATATTGTACTGCAAATTGGGCAATCGTAAAATTGCGGCTGTATTTGAAATGTGTTGCAAAAAACTGTAGTTAAGTTGTTGTTGCAAACTGTTGCAAAACTCATCGAAGCGTTGTTTTTGATACAAGGTAAAATCATCTTGCAAAGCATCGTCGCTACAAGCTAAATGTGTAAATACTGATTTTATTTTTAGGGTGTTGGTTTGCTTACATAAAGAGCAAATTGTTTGTACTTCGGCTACCTCGAAACCAAGCCTATTCATTCCTGTGTTTACTTTTATATGTATAGGAAATTGTTGCAAACCTTCTTGATTAATGTATTCTAAAAACTGACGAAGCAATTGTGCCGAAAATATTTCGGGCTCTAAATTATATTCCACCAAATCGTAAAAATTGGCTTCGTCAATGTTCATCACCATTATTGGTAAACTTATCCCTGCTTTACGTAAAGCAACCCCTTCATCGGTATAGGCAACTGCTACATAATCTACCCTATTAAACTGTAACAATTTTGCCACTTCCTCGCTACCACTACCATAAGCAAATGCTTTAACCATGGCCATTATTTTGGTGGTTGGCAATAAGGTTTGTTTTATTGTTTTAAAATTGTGTTGTAAAGCGTTAAGGTTTATTTGCAATTGTGTTTGATGATTTTTTTGCTGCAACTGTTGTACAATTTTTTCTAATGCAAAAACCCTTGCCCCCTTTACATATATAATTTGATTTTTTAACTGATGTATGAATGACGAGGCTAATAAATGCTTAACATCTTTAAAGCAAAGCACTTCGGTTGCACTATACTTTAGTAAATGTTCATAGGCCATCATATCGTTTCCAACCCCAACAAAATAATCTATTTTATTGGCGGCTATTACAGCAGTTAATTGTTCAAAAAGTTGTTGTTTGTTAATATTGGTTTCAATAAAGTCGCTCAGTATTACTACTGTTTTTTTATTGGCTTTGTTTTGCTGTAAAAAGTCGAGCCCACTAACAAATGCACTAAAATCGTTGGTGTAAGTATCGTTTACAATTACACAGTTGTTTATAGCGTTTTGTAGTTGCAAACGCATGTGTAAATGTTGTAAATGCTGAATTCTATTGTTTATAGTTGTTGCACTGTATCCAAAGCTAAGCATAGTTGCACAGCAAGTTATACAGTTTTGTATAGAAGCCTCATCGGTAAACGGAGTAATAAATTCGTAAGCAACATCATTTAAATTAATGCTTACTTTACTCTGATTATTTTCTTTGAAAATGGTTGCTTTTTGTATGCTACAATTTATAATGCTGTTGTTAAAACTAAGCTCGTTGTTTAAATTAGCCACCACAGTTTGGGTTTGCACAAAAAGCTTAAATTTTTCTTCCAGTTTTTGACTTTCATTTTTAAATCCCGATTGGTGTGCATCGCCTAAATGTGTAAATACGCCAATGGTGGGTTGTACAATTTTTTGTAAGGCTTCCATTTCGTTGGTTTGACTAATTCCAACTTCAAAAATGGCTAAATTATGTTGCTCGCTTAACTGCCAAACACTTAAAGGAACACCAATTTGGCTATTAAAACTTTTTGGGCTACGTACAATATTATAATCTTCTTGTAGTAATTGATAGAGCCACTCTTTTACAATGGTTTTTCCGTTGCTTCCAGTAATGCCAATTACTGGAATTGTAAATTTATTTCTATGAAATGTAGCTAATTGTTGAAGTGCTAATAGCGTGCTTTGCACCAACAAAAAATTAGCTTTAGGATACAATTTGTAGTTAATACTTTCTTCTACAACAAAATTGTAAACACCATTTTCGTAAAGGTCATTGATATAATTATGCCCATTGTTTGTGGTAGTTTTTATAGCAAAAAACAAAGTAGACTTTTGCCATACAATTTTTCTGCTGTCAATTGCTAAATGTTCAATTATAGCGTTGGAGGTAATTGTTGCTTCACAGTTTATGGCATTAGAAATTTCTTGAATAGTGTATTGCGGCATTAGGAATTATATCTTTTCGTATTCAAAGGTAATTGCTATTGATTTTACTTTTGTGGTATGAATTATAGCAGCCTAGAATCTTGTCTAATTGATTTAGAAAAAAACAATCATTTAATAAGAATTAAAGAAGTTGTTGACCCAAATTTAGAAATGGCAGCCATACATTTAAGAGTGTTTGAAGCTGGCGGACCTGCTTTACTATTTGAAAATGTAAAAGGCAGTGAATACAGGGCAGCTAGCAATATTTTTGGTAGTTTAGAGCGTAGCAAGTTTATATTCAGAAAAACTTTTGCTACAGTGCAAAAATTAATTGAACTAAAAGGCAACCCTATCGAAGCTATTAAACATCCTATAGATAATTTTACAACAGGGATAGCTGCTTTAAAAGCATTGCCATTAAAAAATCCTATTTCAAAACCAATTTTACATAAACAAATAAAAATTTCGGATTTACCATTAATTAAACATTGGCAAAACGATGGAGGTGCTTTTGTAACCTTGCCACAAGTATATAGCGAAGATATTGATGCACCAGGTATTATGAAAAGTAACTTAGGCATGTATCGTATTCAGCTTACTGGCAATAGTTATGAGCTTAACAAAGAAATTGGTTTACACTATCAACTACACAGAGGCATTGGTGTTCATCAAACCAAAGCCAATAAAAAAGGAGAGCCACTTAAAGTAAGTTGTTTTGTAGGAGGCCCGCCTAGTCATACCTTAAGTGCAGTAATGCCTTTGCCTGAAGGAATTAGCGAAATGACTTTTGCAGGCGTTATTGGTGGCCGACGTTTTAGATATTTTTATGAAGATGGATTTTGCTTAAGTAGCGATGCTGATTTTGTAATAACTGGCGAAGTTTACCCACATGATAATAAACCTGAAGGCCCTTTTGGCGACCATTTGGGTTACTATAGTTTGCAACACGATTTTCCATTAATGAGGGTGCATAAGGTGTATGCCAAAAAGAATGCCATTTGGCCATTTACTGTGGTTGGCCGTCCTCCACAAGAAGATACAAGCTTTGGGCAACTCATACACGAACTTACAGGCGATGCTATTCCACAAGAAATTCCTGGCGTTAAAGAAGTACACGCAGTAGATGCTGCTGGCGTGCATCCTTTATTATTAGCCATAGGTAGCGAACGCTATACCCCATATTTACCAACTAAGCAACCTGCAGAGTTACTTACAATTGCTAATCACATTTTAGGAACAGGACAATTAAGTTTGGCTAAATTTTTATTTATAACTGCCGACGAAACCAATCAGCTTACCACACATCATATTGAAAAATATTTTGAATATATTTTAGAAAGAATTGACCTAAAAAGAGATATTCATTTTTATACTAAAACCACTATGGATACATTAGATTATAGTGGTACGGGCTTAAACGAAGGTAGCAAAGTTGTATTTGCAGCTTATGGCGATAAAAAAAGAGAACTATGTAAAGAGGTGCCACAAAGCTTGAAAAGTTTAAGAAATTTTGAAAATGCACAATTATGTATACCGGGTGTTGTGGCTTTACAAATAAAAAATGAACAATCAAAAGTTAAAATTGAAGAATTAATTAAAGAAATAAATCTTCAATCCTCAATTAATAACTCTCAATGTGCAATAATTGTATTGTGCGATGATGCTAGTTTTACAGCAGCCACATTAAACAATTTTCTTTGGGTAACCTTTACTCGTTGTAATCCTGCCAACGATATTTATGGCATAAACGAAACCATCGAAAACAAACATTGGGGTTGTGATACAGTAATCATTGATGCTCGAATAAAACCACATCATGCACCAACAGTTGAAAAAAATTATGAAGTAGAAAAAAAGATCGACAAAATATTTGCAAAAGGAGGTAGCTTACATGGAATTATATAGTTTTTTAATTGATGCCGTTTGTAACTATATGGTAAAAATTTACTGAATCTTAATACACAAAACATTTTTATAAAACAGCAGTGCACTTAGTTGCAATGCTGTTTTGCTTAAGTACAAACCTTATTACCCACTTTTCCATTTTTATACTCATTCAATAAGTTATTTTATAATCATCATCATATTTTATGATGAAGCAAATGCTTTGTCTATAAAAAACAAGATGCTAATAATGTTGTAGAGATAAAACAGAAAACAAAATACGCCCCTTATTCAATCTTATAAATAAAAAAAACAGTTATAGCATATTAAAAAATACAGTGATTTAAACAATAATATGTTCAAAAAACAGTTATAGTAAAGTATTTTAAAATGCATTAATTCTTAGTATGAAGATTATTTGTGTTGGTAGAAATTATGTAAAACATATAGAAGAATTGGGAAATGCTATCCCCGAAGAACCTGTAATATTTATGAAGCCAAAATCGGCTTTGCAGTCGCCTAAAGCAAACTTTTGGTATCCAAGTTTTAGTAACGAATTGCATTACGAGGCCGAATTGGTGCTGAGAGTTTGTAAAAATGGTAAAAATATTGCTAAAAAACAAGCACATCAATATATAGATAAAATTACTGTTGGATTAGATTTCACTGCAAGAGATGTTCAACAATATCTTAAAGAAAAAGGTTTGCCTTGGGAAAAAGCAAAGGCTTGGGATAATAGTGCAGCAATTGGTGAGTGGAAAGATTTTTCGAAATACAAAAACCCAATTCGATTTCAATTATTTATGAATAATGAAATGGTGCAAGATGGAAACAGTGCACACATGATGTATGATTTTGCAACTTTAATTTCTCATGTATCTGAATATTTTTCATTAAACATTGGCGACCTCATTTTTACAGGAACTCCAGCAGGTGTTGGAGAATGTGTTATTGGAGACATTTTAACTGGCCTATTAGAAAACGAAAAAGTATTAGAGCTTGAAATAAAATAGCAAAAAAAACGTTATCAATTTATTAAAGCTTCTTTTATGATAAGTAGAGAAATATTATTACAAGCATACGCTCACATGGTAGCTGCCAAAGCTATGAATGAAACGTTCGATGCTAACAGACATATATGCAAATATGTACACTCAACTTCTCGTGGTCACGAAGCAATACAAATAGCCGCTGGTTTACAACTTACAAATATAGATTGGGTTAGTCCTTATTATAGAGACGATAGTATGATGCTAGCAATGGGTTATAAACCTTATGACTTAATGCTGCAACTACTAGCAAAAAAAGACGATCCCTTTAGTGGTGGACGATCTTATTATTGCCACCCTAGTAACAACCAAAAAGATAAGCCTGGTATTATTCACCAAAGCAGTGCCACAGGAATGCAAGCCATTCCAACAACAGGTATTGCACAAGGCATTCAATATTTAGAGCATAAAAATTTACTACAATCAACAAACCATCAAAAGCCAATTGTACTTTGTAGCATGGGCGATGGTGCTGTAACTGAGGGTGAAGTTGCCGAAGCTTGGCAATTTGCTGTATTAAAACAACTTCCTATTGTATATCTTGTACAAGATAATGAGTGGAGTATTAGTGCAAGCAGCAACGAGTTTAGGGCAATGAACGCCTATGAATATGCCGATGGTTTTAAAGGTTTAAAAAAGCTACAATGCGATGGTAGTAATTTTACACAAAGCTACCTTACAATGCAAGAGGCTATAACCTATGCAAGAGAACATCGTAAACCTGTTTTGGTTCATGCAAAAGTGCCTTTACTTGGGCATCATACTAGTGGGGTAAGAAAAGAATTTTATCGTACAAGGCAAGATTTGTTAAAACATGGACTGTACGACCCCATTCCTAAATTAAGATTATTACTAAATGGCTCAGCAACCAATGAGCATGAAATAAACGAGATTGAAGCTAATACACAAAGAATGGTTGCAGAAGCATTTGAGCAAGTACAATTAGCACCAGAACCCAACGATTGGGATATAGCAGAACACGTATTTGCACCTACAGATATAACTTTTGAAAAAGGAGTTAGAGAGCCAAGTAATGGCGAAAAAGTAATGATGGTTGACGCTGCACTACATGCCATTGAAGAAATAATGGAACAACATCCTGAAGCTATTTTATATGGCCAAGACGTTGGAAAAAGACTAGGTGGGGTATTTAGAGAAGCAGCAACTTTAGCAGAAAAATTTGGAGAAGATAGAGTATACAATACCGCCATTCAAGAAGCTTACATTGTAGGAAGTACTGTTGGTTTAAGTGCAGTTGGTGTAAAACCAATTGTTGAAGTTCAGTTTGGAGATTATTTATATCCTGCAATGAACCAACTAGCAAACGAAGTGTCTCGAAGTAATTATTTAACAAACGGTAAGTTTCCTGTTTCTATGGTGCTAAGAGTTCCTGTTGGGCCTTACGAAGGTGGTGGACCTTACCATAGTGGTAGCATTGAGAGTACTTTGCTAAGTATAAAAGGAATTAAAATTGCTTATCCATCAAACGCTGCTGATATGAAAGGTTTGATGAAGGCGGCTTACTATGATCCAAATCCAGTAATCATGCTAGAACATAAAGGTTTATATTGGAGTAAAGTTGAAGGCACAGATACTGCAAAAACAATTGAGCCTGATAGTAGTTACATACTTCCTTTAGGTAAAGCAGCAATTGCTTTAAAAGCTGATGATGATAAAGTTGGCCAAGGAGAAACTGTTTGTATAGTTACTTATGGCATGGGTGTACACTTGGCAAAAAATGCAGCAAAACACTTTGAAGGTAAAATTGAAGTTGTAGATTTAAGATGTTTATTTCCTTTAGATGAAGAAACTGTTTTTGAAACAGTAAAAAAACATGGAAAAGTTATTGTACTTAGCGAAGAGCAACAAACAAATTCATTTGCCGAAAGTTTATCGCTTAGAATAAGCAACAACTGTTATCATTTTTTAGATGCTAAAGTAGAAGTTGTAGGAGCAATGGATTTGCCGGCAACTCCTATAAATATTAACTTAGAAAAAATAATGTTGCCAACTATTGGTAAGTTAAAAGATAAAATTGAAAAGTTATTACAATACTAAAAATCAAATTATATACAAACACAAAAACTCGCTTTAGAATATTTTAAAGCGAGTTTTTTATGCTTAACATTTGAATTTTTAAACAAAAACCTTACATTTGCAGCCCTTTGGCGAGGTAGCTCAGTTGGTTAGAGCACAGGATTCATAACCCTGAGGTCACGAGTTCAAGTCTCGTTCTCGCTACACTAAAGGTTGTCTTTTTAAAGGCAACCTTTTTATTTTGCTATTAGTTTAATAGCTGAGTTTTACCTTAACACTTTAAATGCATTTTACGTTTTTCTAAAGCTTTAACATTTTATAAAAAATTAAGGCATAAAAAAAGCTGCTGAAAATTAAACTTTTCAACAGCTTTAATATTATAAATTGAATTTATATTAGTAGAAATCTCCTCTATTATCTGTAATGCTAGCAGCTTTTCTTAAACCTGCAGAAATAGCACTTGCATTGCCTTTTACAGCTTGCAACAATTGTTGTTTTAATGCATCTGCTGTTAAAGTATTTGGCTTAGCCCCAATCATATCTGTTTTTAAAACAAATACACCGCCATTGCCAGCAATTGGTTCTGTAACTTTTCCTTTATTAGCAGCATTAAATGCAGCACCAATAAATTTAGGCTCAGCATTTCCTAATGCAGGTATAAATGGTTGTGAAAACTGTAAACTATCTAATTTTTGAACTACAGTTCCTGAGCTAGCAGATACTGCCTCAAGTGTGTTTCCTTTAAATTTAGTTTCAATAATTTGTTTTGCTTTTTTCTCGTTTCTCACAAGATTTTCTACTAATGGTCTTAGTGTAGTTGCAGATGGAATACCAACTTTATTGATAGCAACAACAACAGCCACTACGTATCTATTACTTACATCGAAATAGTTTTTTGTAACGTCGCCAACACTGCTTTCATAAGCCCAACGTACCAAGCTTCTGTTGTTTCCTAAGTTTGGAATCATGGCATCTGCTTTTTTAAATTCACCAGATGTAATGGCATTCATTTTATCTTTAGTTACTGTTTCTTCAAAAGCTTTTCCACTTCCTGCTTTTGCAATAAAGCTAGATGCTAGATTTTTAATATTAACATCAGTTTCATTACTTACAGTAATTGGTTTTGCCATGTAAGCAATATTGTAACCTGTTTGACTTCCTTTTTGACCTAAAACTTCAATATAGTGGTAACCAAATTCAGTTTGTACAACTCCTTTGCTACCTACTGGTTTGCCAAAACAAAAATCGTTAAAGCTTGCTACCATTTGGCCACTAGGAAAATACTCGTAAATACCTTTTTTATCTCTACTGCCTTCGTCTTCAGATTTTGCTAAGCAAAGGCTATCAAAACTTTTTCCTTTTGCAATATCCATCATAATAGTATCTGCAATATGTTTTGCAGTACTATCGTCTCTAACCATGAAAGATTGGCCAGTTTGTGGGTCTCTATCTTTAGTTTTAATTAAAATGTGTCTAATTCTTGCACTATCTGGTATTGCTTTTATTCCTACCATTTTAGCAACAACGTAATTATTACCATCGATGTAAGGACCATAGGTTTGTCCAACACTTAGTTTAAATAAACTATCTTTTACTGGCTGGTTAATTTGTGCTTTACCAATATAGCTATTGTAGTAGGGTAAAACTGAATTGTTTTTAGCAAAAAAACTTTCGGCATCTGTGGTAGTTTCTAAAGTTTGTTTGTAAGTAGTTAATTTAGCAAAGGTGGCTAAACTATCATTTTTGCTTGGTTGTGCGTCAAACGAAACAAATTTTATTACTCTAGTTTCTTCGTCTTTTTCGTATTGTTTAGCGTGTTTGTTTGCGTAAGCTACAATTTCATCGTCACTTACTTTAATTGTACTATCTGCAATGGTATTATAAGGAACAGCAACATAACTTACGTTTGCAATGCTGTTGTTATCGGCCAATTGTTTTTCAACCAACCATTTTGGTACGTAAGCAGATTGAGATAAAATGGCGTTGTATTTTGTGTTGAGCGTTTGCAAACGAGTCATATTTACTAATTCTGCAACTTGTTTTAGCTCGTCTGCTTTTTTGCTTTTTTTAATATTTGCTAATACTTGTTTTGCTTGATCTACGTTTGGAATACCTGTTTTAGGGTCTGTAAATTGCTGCATTAATTGAGAACCTGGTTTGTATAATTCTTCGTTTAACTGTTTATCGCTAAAGCCCAAGCCAAGTGTTTCAAACTCTTGTTCTAAAATTATTCTATTAATTTCTTGCTCCCACAATTGACTTCTTGTTTGCTCGTATTGTGCTGCATTTCCACGAGAATAAAGTTCAACTTTTTTATCAAACTCTGCTCTGTCTATGGTTACACCATTTACTTTTCCTAAGGTGGAGTTGTTCGAAAAAACGCTTCCTTGTTTTCCTAAACCATCTTGTAAAATAAAGGCAATTAATGCTAATGCCAGTAAGCTAAATATAATCCAAGTACCGCGGTCTCTAATGCTTTGAATAACAGACATAATTATACAATATATTTTTTTAAAGGTTGCAAAAATAGGGTAATTGGTGTACCTACCAAATTGTGTATTTTGCTGAATTTATTTAATGTTTAGCTGTTTTTTATTTGAATTTTACTGGAGCCCCATACAAAACAACAAATGGTGCCACAACTCTTCCTAAGTAATTGGTTTTAAACACTTTAGGCAATAAATTTAATGCCATCATTAAAAGTTTTTTAATCCGTTTTTGATGAGTGCTGTAAAAGCCGTTGTATGATATGAGGTTAAAACCATGGCTTTGGAAGAGATTTTTATAGTTTTTATGGGTAAGCATTTGCTCAGTAAAACAAGAAGTTATTGGATTACAAGTGTTGTATTTATTTTTTGGTGGAGAAGGAATTTGGTTGTTTTCGATAAATTGGATAACTACTTTTTCAATATCATTTTTATTTAAGCCTCTAGTTGCAGCAGCTAAAGCATCTGTTTGTTGACTAGGCAATTGTGGTGCTTTTTGCTGAATGATTTGTTTACGAACCTGCAAAAATGGTTGTCCTGCAAAAATGTTTCCTCCTTCAGTATCACCTTTTAGGTCGTATCCAACATATTCATCTTCCCACATTAGTTTGTACAACTGTTTTCGTTTAATAAAATTATCATATACAGATGCAGTTGAAAATGCAACAACTATGTTGGGATTAATTAACTTCATAGATGCTAGTAACGAATCAACACTATAAACATGTTCTATAACATCTGTACCAATACAAACGTTGGGTTTTATGTTCGATGTTGAAAAATATGCAACTGCGTTGGCTTCGTTTCCAACAATATAACCATCAATATCTATGTTTAAGGAGTTGCTCAATTTTTTGATAGAGGTTATAAACTCTGGTCGTAAATCGCAAACTATCACTTGGTTTACACCACAATATTTTGCAAAAAATGCCAATAAACCGTTGCCAGCACCAAAATCGAGAAGGTTGATGTTTTGTAGTTTAAGTGGGTTATTAACAATAATTTTTTCAAGAATAAATGCATACACTTCGAGATAAAATGTGTTTTGGCTGATGATATACTTCAAATAATCTTTGGTGTAACCTTCCATTTCAATTTCATCTAACTTTAGGCTAGATAAAATTTTATAAAAACCAATGATTTTACTCTGAAACTGCACTAAATATGGTAAATCTTATTGTTTAAAAACAGGTTTAATACAAAATAGTTTTAAAGTTATTTTTTTGGCCCAAATGAAGCAGCATTATTTTTTCTCTAACACTAGTACCACTTTATTAAAGTCGGCTGCAGCATTAATTACTTTAACAAATTCGTTAATTTGTGTAATTGGATATTTTGTTTGTTTATAAGCTTCTACAACTCTGATATTTATAATGTTAGCTTCTTGCGTGTAACTGCTTACAAAAGACATACTTTCTTCGCCTTTATCATTTTTATAGGCGATATTAATATTTAAATCGTTCAAATTTTTAACTTGATAGCCTTTAGGAATTTCGAATTTTATAGTTCTATCTAACACATGAGGATATTCAATTTCTATTGGTAATTTTCGTTCTTTTTCTTGGTACATTTCAACTTGTTGGCCAATGATTTCGCCAATTTTGAGCAATATTTTGTTGCCAGCATTTTCACACAAATCTGCTGTATGTATTGTACCACTAATAATTAAAGGATTGTTTTTGGTGAGGTTATCTAAGCTGCTATTTTCAACTTTAATATCAAAAATATTTTCGCTTTTTGCCAAACTTTTTAAAATTTCTTTAGTGGTTTCGTCTTGTTCTTTTTGAGTAAGATATACATAAATTGGTCTGTACGGCACCGAGCCATATCCTTTAAAAATTTGTTTAGCATTAACTATAACAGTATCTAAACTTTCATCAAATTTTAAAGTTGCTTCTAAATTATGTGCATGCTTTTCAAACGGTTCCATTCCAATATTTCCAAAGCTACCAATAGCAGTTTTTAGTTCGCCAATTGTTGTAGTTTTTAAAAACAATCCTCTTGTTGCAGCCAAATCATAATCAATGTAAGGGTAACGTAATGTAGGATTAAAAGGAGAAATGTATTTACCAGTTTTTGGGAAATAAATAATTACTTCTTCAATATTTCTGTAGTTTTCTAAAGATTCGTCGATTGGTGTGCCAGAGCGTTGACTTGGAAATACAATTTGGTATGTAATGCCTGTTTTTTCGAATGTATTGGCAAACATTTTTACCATGCCATCTCTATTGGTAAGCTTGGTTTTGATAATTTCTTCTACATCATCTGCATTTTCGCTAACCACTTTTTCGCTGCCATTAATGGTAGTTTTTATAAACTCTTCTATGGCAATAATTTTGTTTTCTTCGGTTGCTGATTCATCAAGTTTTAGTCTTTTTAAATATCCATCTAAAGCCTTATTTTCTTTAGGGTTTAGAGTGGTGTAATAAGGAAACATTCTTTTGGCAAAATCTTTCCACGTGTTAATTCTTACGGTTGGGTTATTGCCTAAGTTATAGGCCAATTTATATTCAACCCTTTTTAAGTAAGGGTCTTTAAAGGCATATTTTTCTGACTGAATAGTTGCAATATTTTCGTCGAAACCAACAATGTATCTTTTATCATTTATTAATGAATCTTTACTCATGGTAAATCCATTAAATCCTTTTGCTTCGAACTTTAAATAATCGGGTGTAATTATGTAAAAACTTGCTGATTGTGTAGGTGTGCTGCTGTTTTGAAAATACTCGCTTCCAAAAACACTAATTGGGCGTTTAATACTGTAGTTATATTCAACTTCAGCACCAACTTCAACGCCTTCCATGGCGAACAGTTTGTACAAACGACCGTCTTCTTCGGTTTCTTTAATTTTATCGTCGGTGATGGTAATTACTTTGCCAGCTTTAGTAATTGTTCGAGCTTTAATATTTATAACTTCAGCCATTTTGCTGGTAGGAATGTATATTTTGTTATACATTTCTATACCCTTACTGTCGTTTATTTTGATGAGTTTATAGTTGGTGGTGTACATTATTACACCTTCCTCTTTACCAATTTTTTCAACTTTATATTCAATAATTCTGGTATCGTCTAAAACTACTGCACTTTCTTTTTCGAAAGCAGCATTTACTTTGTGTAAAGAAGGGGAGCTAGACCATTTATCGGTTGGCAGAAAGCTGTTTTGAGCAAACGAAATAGTGGTAGATGCAATAGCTAAGCAGGTAATTAATAATTGTTTCATTGTTTTGTTAAATTAAGAATTGGTAATAAAAATAAGGAAAAGGAAATTAAAATAAATTTCTGTACAAGTGTTTAGAAAAAATCTTTATAAAGTTTAACTTTTATTGGTTTATCTAGGCGATTTATTACTCGTAACTGTAATTTCTGAAAGTTTAAACTTCATGATTTTGATTTTGCTCATCATTTAGGTTTTCAATTTGTGCATTATTTTGCTCTTCAGCTATCTCAGCATCTCGGTTTTCGTTCCACTCAACTATAAAGTTATTTTTGCCTTCGCCCATTACAATTTTCATAAACCTGCTTTGAGATAGTTCAAGGAGTGATAAAAATAAAAATATAGCATGAATTCTATCTTCACAAACTTCAAATATTTTCTCAAAACTTACAGTTTTGCCTTTTTCTACAAACGCTAACATATAATCTCTACTGCCTTCCATAGTATGATTATATTGTACTACAGTATGTATTGGCTTGTTTTGCTTATCGTGTACACGCTGCATTACTTTTTCAAAAGCTTTCATTAGCTTAAACAAAGTAATGTTTTGTATTTCTGTTCCCTCGCTACTTGCCTCACCAATAAATGCTAGCTCTTTTTGCAAATTACCCCTTTTCATCATTTGCATTCTTAGGGCTTCGAGATTGGCCATTTCTTGTGCAGCTTCTTTAAAACGCTTGTACTCTAAAATTTTGTCAACTAATTCTTGGCGTGGGTCAATTTCGTTTCCTTGAGCATCAATTTCTTTTCGTGGTAATAACAACTTAGCCTTAATACGCATTAGTGTACTCACAAATAAAATAAACTCACTACTTAATTCAATGTTTAACTTTTCTTGTCCGTGTATATAATCTAAAAAGTCGTTGGTGATTTTTGTGATGGGAATATTATATATATCGAGTTCGTCTCTTTCTATAAAAAAGAGTAACAAATCGAAAGGACCTTCGAACTGTGGTAGTTTTATTTGATAGTTAGGTGTACTCATTTATTTACTAAGCTGTTATTTAAAACTTTCGGAAAGTTATGCACTTTCCGAAAGTAAATTAAGCAATTTTATTTTAAATCCCCACACATTTCTGCAGGAACAACCCATGCATCAAACTGTTCTGAGGTCATGTGTTCAAATTCTAAACCTTTAAGTTTATATTCAAGTGCAGCTTGCTTTAATGTTATACCTCTTTTGTGTGCATCTTGTGCTATTGCTGCAGCGTTGTAATAGCCAATTTTTGTATTAAGAGCCGTTACAAGCATAAGGCTATTGTTTACATGCTTATTAATGTTTTCTGTTAATGGTTCAATACCAACAGCACATTTATCGTTAAAGCTTACACATCCCTCACCAATTAATCTTGCACTATGTAAAAAGTTATAAATCATCATAGGTTTAAAAACATTGAGCTCAAAATGTCCCATACTTCCTCCAACATTTATGGCTACATCGTTACCTAAAACTTGAGCAGCAATCATAGTTAAAGCCTCGCATTGTGTAGGGTTTACTTTACCTGGCATAATCGAACTTCCTGGCTCATTATCAGGTATAAAAATTTCGCCAATACCACTTCTTGGGCCACTGCTTAACATTCTTATATCATTAGCAATTTTCATTAAACTCACAGCTACTGTTTTTAAAGCACCATGAGCCTCAACAATAGCATCGTGTGCAGCTAAAGCTTCAAACTTATTTTCGGCAGTAACAAATGGCAAGCCTGTTAATGCAGCAATATGTTTTGCAACACACACATCATAACCTTTTGGTGTATTAATGCCTGTACCAACTGCTGTGCCACCTAGTGCTAATTCACTTAAATGAGCTAAGCTGTTGTTTATAGTTTTTAATCCATGATTAAGTTGAGAAACATAACCACTAAACTCCTGACCCAATGTAAGTGGTGTAGCATCCATAAAATGGGTTCGACCAATTTTTACAACTTGCATAAAAGCTTTACTTTTTGCAGCAAGTGTGTCTCTTAGTTTTTCAATACCAGGAATGGTAGTTTCTATAAGAATTTTGTAAGCAGCAATGTGCATTGCTGTAGGAAATGTATCGTTAGATGATTGTGATTTGTTTACATCATCGTTGGGATGAATAGATTTTTTTTCGTCTAACAAACTTCCACCACCATTTACATGAGCTTTGTAAGCAATTACTTCGTTGCAGTTCATATTGCTTTGTGTACCACTACCTGTTTGCCATACCACCAAAGGAAATTGATCGCTAAGTGTGCCTGCTAAAATTTCGTCACAAACAGTTGCAATAGCTTGCTTTTTTGCATCGTCTAAAACTCCCAACTCGTTATTTGCCAAAGCTGCTGCTTTTTTTAAATATGCAAATGCCTCAATAATTTCTTTTGGCATTTTATTGGTTTCTTGAGCAATTTTAAAGTTTTCGATACTACGTTGAGTTTGTGCACCCCAATAAACATGAGCAGGTACTTTTACCTCTCCCATGGTGTCTTTTTCTATTCTATATTGCATACGATTTGTATTGTTATTTTTTAAGAGATTGCAAATGTAGCATGATTTTTTTCTCACAAAGAAACCAAGGATACAAAGCTCACAAAGGATTTTGAAAGCAAATTGGTAAATTCTGCCAAAATAGATGTTTAGCTGAGTTTTTTACTAAGTTGATTGATGCCCAAATGTTGATTTTCTGGCGTAAGCCAAAAAACATTATTCAACACTCAAACTATGAATATAATTGAGGCACTATTTATTTATAAATCTTTACTTCATTAACACTAATACTAGTAATAAAAAACCAAGGATACAAAGCTCACAAAGGATTTTGAAAGCAAATTGGTAAATTCTGCCAAAATAGATGTTTAGCTGAGTTTTTTACTATGTTGATTGATGCCCAAATGTTCACTTTCTGGCGTAAGCCAAAAACTAACATTTCATTATTCATTTCATGAATAGGATTACAATAAATTTATTTATAAATCTTTACTTCGTTAATGCCATTACTTGTAATTACACCACGATACATGCCTGCACTATTAAATTCCATAGCAAAATTTCCTTGAGCATCTACACCAATCATACCTCCTTCGCCTGGTATTTGATGTACTAGTTTTTGGTGAACTGTTTGCTGCATTGCTTGCTGCAAAGTATACCCTTTGTATTCCATTAAACAACTTACATCATAAGCTGCAACAGCTTGCATAAATGGCTCGCCATGGCCTGTACAACTTATAGCACAAGTTGCATTGTTGGCATAAGTACCTGCACCAATTATTGGGGAATCTCCAATTCGTCCATATTTTTTATTGGTCATGCCACCTGTAGATGTTGCTGCAGCAATGTTGCCATGTATATCACAAGCCACTGCACCCACAGTACCAAATTTTTTATCTTTTAAAAGTGCTTCGATTTTTACATTATGATCTAAGCTTACAATTTGAGTATCTTTTATAGCCTGAAGTTGATTGTATCTAAACTCTGAAAAAAAATAATCATCTCCTGCTAAAGGAACTTGGTGCTGAATGGCAAAATCGAGTGCACCTTGGCTGCATAAAAAAACATGATTGCTTTTTTGAGTGATGGTGTAGGCCAACTCAACAGGATTTTTTACATATTTTACACCTGCTACACTACCTGCTTTAAAAGTTTTGCCACACATAATTGCAGCATCCATTTCGTGTTCTGCTTTGTGGGTAAACACACTTCCTTTGCCAGCATTAAATAGTATATTGTTTTCTAAACTTTCTACAGCTGCTTTTACTGCTAAAAAAGCAGATTGCCCTTGTTGCAATAATGTATTACCTGCTTGCAAAGCATCTTGCAAAGCTTGATGATAGGCTTGCTCAAGGCTAGGTGTCATATCTTCTGGAACTATTGTACCTGCACCACCATGAATTACCAAAGTTGTTTGTTGCATTTGGCAAATGTAAGTTAAGTGCAAAATAACTTTAGGAAAGCAACAAGCTTTCTGAAAGAAATTGAAGAAATAATTTAACTAATTACCTCCACCAAAAGTTTTTATCACTGCACCTCCCATAACTGGGTTTGAACCTCCACTTTTATGTAATGAATAGCTGAAGCTAAGCATAAAAAAGCGTTGCAACACATTATATCTAACATCTTCAATAAAATTATTGTTGGCGTTTCTGTTAATTCCTAAATTCTTATTAAGCACATCGTTTACACTAAATTTGAGTTCGCCTCTATTATTTTTAAGAAAACTTTTTGCCAAACTTACATTCAATAAGGGAATACTTGCATTAAACCCATCACTACGGCCTGTGTTGGTTATGTAATTAAACTCACTTCTCAAATTTAGTTTCCAAGGCAAATAATTTATCATTTCAACTCCAACAGTACTTTGAGTAAAGTTGTTGTTTAATTGTTGTTGTAACGAATATGTTGCCCTGCTAAAGTTTATTCTTCCAGAGGCTATAATGTCTACAATTTTATCTACAGTAAAAGTCCAACTCATTCTAGTGCTTATGCTACTATTTACAATTGTGTTTTCTTGTGTATTCACAAGGCCAACGCTTTTACTTTGATTGTAACTTACATCAAACCCAACCCTGCTTTTTAATTTTTTTATGGGCATTCCAAAGTTTACAGTAGTAAACAAGTTGGTAACACCATTGGCATTAAATGGAGTTGTAATTCTTTTGCCATTTGCTTGCAAAATGTTATCAAAAACAATAGCATTGTTCATGATATTGTAAGACCC
The DNA here is from genome assembly GCA_049242865.1 of Chitinophagaceae bacterium. Lineage (GTDB taxonomy): Bacteria > Bacteroidota > Bacteroidia > Chitinophagales > Chitinophagaceae > CAIVPM01. The sequence goes on from JBMLOR010000201.1 coordinate 19,834, forward strand.
AATAATAAACACATTGCTACCTTTTACAATGTTGATGCTATTGTAGCTTAGCGATAAATTGTGCATGTACGTTCTTTTTAAAGATGGGTTGCCAACAAATATATTTAAAGGGTCGCTAATATCTGGTATTGGTTGTAGTAATTGTGTACTTGGTTGTTGTGTAGATGTAGTATAGTTAAGATTGATACTATTGTTTTTTGAAACTTTGATTTGCAAAAATGCATTAGGCAACCAATCGGTAAAATTTTGCTGTACTTGTGTGTTTTGGGTAAGATTTTTTGCAGTAAGAATTGCATTTTGTAACGATGTGCCAATGCTTATGTTTACATACTTTGTATTACGTTTTAAATAAACTGTTGCACCACCATATTTATATTCATTTTTAAAAAGATTACTAAGCGTTGTGTTTAAAAAACTATAAGAATTTGAAGCTGGATTAAAATCGAAAGTTTGTGCGTTGCTTTCGCCACTACTAAAATTGTAATATCCATTTATTTGTAACAGTGTTTTACGATCTAAGGCTTCGGTAAAACTTGCATTTACACTTACACCAAATGTGCTGGCATTTTTAAAATTTTGTTGATTAATGTTTTGTATCTGATTGGTAGGACTATACACTGTATTTTGAGTAATTAAAAACCCATTTAGCTTACTTTGGTTATAATCAAAATCTATGCTTGTAGAAAACGTTCTTCCTTTTTTTCTAAATTTTTTTCTAAACAAAATACTATTTGCAAAATTTACTGCTGATGTATTATTTATTTCATTGGTATAGCCATCGTTAAGTTTTATATTGCCTTTAGTGGCAGATAAAAAGTTGGTAACGCTTTTTGTTTGTCCTTGCTGAAAAGTAATTTGAGGTGTAATTTTTATAGAATGGAAGCTATCCAATTTATGGTCAATATCAAAATTGGCTCTTTGTTGTTGTCCATTTTTTTGCTTGGTAGCTGTGCTAATAAAATCAAAAGGGTTTGTAGGAAATAAATTGTTTCTATTAATTTGTTTTTCTGTAAGCAAACGAACGTCGCTAGCCACCAAGCTGCCATTTACATCAGTTTTTTTATTTTTTGATCTGTTGTTGTAATTGGCTCCTCCAGCTATTGTAGTTGCAACGCCTTGTTGATTTTGTCCCATGCCAGATACAGGCAAACCATATCTATCGTCGTTTCCAACATTTGTTCTAAAAGTAGTAGAAGACCCTCCACCATTTCGTAAAGCTCGGTTTAACTCTCCTGTAAAATTCATAATATCGTTTAAACTAAATCCTTGTTCATTTACATTGTTAGCCATTCCTATAAACGATAGTTGCTTTTCGCCTTTAAATTTATTAATGTTGGTTTTAGCACTATATCTGTTTTCGTCTCCTTTTGCTGCTGTAACTCTACCAAAAACGGCATTATCTCTGTCTTTTTTTAGTTTTAGATTAATGGCTTTTTCACTTTTACCATCATCGAAACCAGTAAACTCACTTTGAGCACTTTTTTTATCAAACAGTTGAACTTTATCTACGGCATCGGCATCTAAATTTTTGGTTGCCATTTTTGGGTCGCCACTAAAAAACTCACGTCCATTAACTAAAACTTTATTAATTCTTTGACCATTTACACGTACGGTTCCATCAGCATCAATTGTAACACCTGGCAAACGTTTTAGTAAATCTTCTACAACAGCATTGGGTTGAGTTTTAAAGTTTTCAGTATTAAATTCTAAGGTGTCGTTTTTCATTTCAATTGGTGGACGTTTAGCAGTTACAACCACTTCTTTTAAATATTTTACATCTGTAAGCATTAAATTACCAATATCCAATTTTTTACCCAACTCTACCGTTACAGGAAACCAAATTGCACCATAACCAACATAGCTTGCACTAAGTAAATAGCTTCCTGACTTTGTAATTCCACTTATTGTAAATCTTCCTTCCTCGTTACTTAAAGCAAAACTCACCAAGCTAGAATCTTTGGCACTTACAAGTGATACTGTAGTAAAAGGCAATACTATTTTTTGAGCAGTATCTACCACAACACCTGTTACACTAGTTTGCACTTTTTGAGTATACCCAAAAGACAAGAAGGTAATAAAAGTTAGCGTTAAAAAAAAGGGTTTCATGATTTTCTGTTTATTGTTCTTGATGGTATCATGCTTTACGCCGCAGCTTCAAGTCATGATTTTCTGTTTATTGTTCTTGATGGTATCATGCTTTACGCC
>JBMLOR010000201.1:22138-26390 GCA_049242865.1 Chitinophagaceae bacterium
AGCTTCAAGTCATGATTTTCTGTTTATTGTTCTTGATGGTATCATGCTTTACGCCGCAGCTTCAAGTCATGATTTTCTGTTTATTGTTCTTGATGGTATCATGCTTTACGCCTCAGCTCCAAGTCATGATTTTCTGTTTATTGTTCTTAATGGTATCATGCTTTACGCCGCAGCTTCAAGTCATGATTTTTATTAGCTAGATAACTTCCTCCTAAAAAAAGAAAATTATCTAGCTTGATTTTTTGATGTTTGTTTCAGCAGCAAAAGTAAAGTGGCACACGAGGTATTTGGGTTAATGCAATTGCAAGAAAGGTTAATAGTTGTTAAAACTTTTTTCAGTAATACTTACAAAATTTCTAACAGTTTACAAAATCTGTTAGTTTTTGTGTTGTGTTTTTTACACTAAGTGGTTACATTTGCTGCTATCAAAAAAAATGTAGCTGTTGCTACATTCATTCGTCACAAAAAATCAAAATAAAAAATATGAGTTACATTATTGAAGTTCATGCTCGCCAAATTTTGGATAGCCGTGGAAACCCAACTGTAGAAGTTGATGTATTAACAGATGGTGGTTATATGGGCCGTGCTGCTGTACCAAGTGGTGCAAGCACAGGTATTCACGAAGCTGTAGAATTACGTGATGGTGATAAAAAAAAGTATGTAGGTAAAGGTGTTTTAAAAGCAGTTAAAAATGTAAATACTTTAATTAACGAAGCTTTAATTGGCCATGAAATTAGCGAACAAGCTGCTATTGACCAAGCTATGATTGACCTAGATGGCACACCCAACAAAGCAAAACTTGGAGCCAATGCAATTTTGGCAGTAAGTATGGCTGTTGCAAAAGCTGCTGCTGAAGAAGCTGGCTTGCCTTTGTATAGATATATTGGTGGTAGTAATGCACGTACATTACCTGTACCCATGATGAACATTGTAAATGGTGGTGCACACGCTGATAATAAAATCGACTTTCAAGAGTTTATGATTATGCCAGTTGGTGCTACTAGCTTTAGTGAAGGTTTAAGATGGGGTACTGAAATTTTTCATACCTTAAAAGGTGTTTTAAAAAAGAAAGGATATAGCACAAACGTAGGTGACGAAGGTGGTTTTGCACCAAATATTCAAAGTAATGAAGAAGCTATTGAAACTGTTTTAGAATCTATTACTCAAGCAGGCTACAAAGCAGGAAGCCAAATTGTAATTGCAATGGATGCTGCAAATAGTGAACTATGGGATGCTAAGAAAAAGAAATATGTTTTCCATAAGAGTAGTGGAAAAGAAATGACTAGTGACGAACTAGTTAAATATTGGGAAAGTTGGGTTAAAAAATATCCAATTGTAAGTATTGAAGATGGTATGGCTGAAGACGATTGGAAAGGTTGGAAAAATCTTACAGATGCTATTGGCAATAAATGTCAATTAGTTGGTGATGATTTATTTGTAACCAATGTAACTCGTTTACAACAAGGTATTGATGCTAAAACTGCTAATGGCTTATTAGTTAAAGTAAACCAAATTGGTACAGTTACTGAAACTATAAATGCAGTAAGCCTTGCACAACACAATAGCTACAACACTATTATGAGCCATAGAAGTGGTGAAACTGAGGATGTAACTATTGCTGATTTAGCAGTTGCTTTAAATTGTGGTCAAATTAAAACAGGTAGTGCAAGCCGTACTGATAGAATTGCCAAATACAATCAACTATTACGTATTGAAGAAGAGTTAGGCAGTACAGGAATTTACTTGGGTAAAAAACTAAAGTTTACTAAATAAATGTTGTAGCCACAAAGTCACTAAAACACCAAGTTGTATAATTCCTTTTTGGGAAAAAATACACTTTGTTTCTTTGTGCCTTTGTGGCTTACTAAAATTATGAAAAAAGCATTATCAATTATTACCAATAAATACTTCATAGCTCCAGCATTTATGTTGGTTTGGCTTTGTTTTTTTGACGATGCTACATTACTTACACAAAATGATAGACTAAACCAACTTAAAAATTTAGAAAAGAAAAAAGCTTACTATCAAAAAGAAATTATACAAGCCGAGTTAGAACTAAAAGCTATTGAACAAAGCAATGAAGCCATTGAGAAATTTGCCAGAGAAAAATATTTGATGAAAAAGCCAGGTGAAGATATTTTTATACTTGTTCCTAACAAATAGTAATCAACTTGTAATTAGTTTTTATGATAGTGTATAAATCTAAAGTTGGTGTTGAGTTGGTTTTGCCCATTGCTTTAATTCTTTTGCCTATTACATTATTATTTGCGTTTTATAAAATATGGTTTGCACTAGGGTTATTGCTAGTAGTGAATGGCTTTGTATTACACTTATTTTTAAATACAAATTATACTATAAAAGATAATTTGCTGTTTATAAAATCTGGATTTTTTAATTATAAACCCATTCAAATTTCCAGTATTAAAAAAATTGTAAACACCAACAACCCAATAAGCTCACCAGCAACATCACTAAAACGAATTTTAATTACGTACAATAAATTTGATAGCATTATTATTTCTCCAAAAAATAAAGATGCATTTATTGCCGAGCTCTTGAAAATAAATCCAAAAATTACTTTGTAAACTTTTCTTTTAATTATCTACTTCCAAGCAGCTAAAATTGCACCTGCAATGCCAAGTCCAATTGTTTGATACAAACAATCAATTATATACAACATTATTGGCTTACGTGTGTAAACATAATTAATACTTATAGCGGTTGTGGCAAAAAACAAACCAACTGCTAAGCCAAGTTTTAATCCCATTTGCCAATTTGCAATTTGTAAATGGTATATTAATGCATCTATACCTACTGTTGCAATAATCATACACACAAAGCTTTTAAAATATAATGCTGGCACACCTTTTTGGTTGTTAGGGTTGCTCATATCAATAGCGTTTAATTTCATCCATTGCTTACCAAATAATACAGTATACCAAATTGCACCTAAGGCAAAATATGCTAATGCTGCTACCAAAATGTGCAGCCATTGATGATGATGTAAATATTCCATATTAATTAATTTTAGTAGCATAAAGGAAAGAATTTTTTACAAGATGTCAAAAATCTAACCCCAAAAAACAATTTTTAATACTAAAGGCAAAATCTGTAAAAGTAAATTTTTAGAGAAAGTTTAGCAAATACTAAACGTTATACAAAGATTAATTTTGTAACTAGTATTGCTTTACTTTACAGCTTATTAAAGCGTACCTATGCAAGTTTTATCTGTAAACATTGGCAAAACCAAAAGCTATAAATACAAAAATCAAACAATTAAAACAGCTTTTTGTAAAGAGCCAACTACCGCAAAAACTTCAGTTCATTTTTTAGGATTAGAAGGAGACGAGCAAACCAATAAAAAATATCATGGCGGCATCACCAAGGCTGTTTATGCTTACGACAATAGCAATTACCACCATTGGAAAACTATATTACCAGCATACGAATTTGTACCAGGAAATTTTGGTGAAAACTTAGTTACTAATGGCTTAAAAGATGAAGATGCTTTAATTGGCAATATTTACAAAATAGGTACAACCTTGCTACAAGTTATAGAACCAAGATTTCCTTGTAACAGATTAAACTTTAGGTTTAACAATCCTAAAATGGTTCAACTTTTTGCAGCACAAGCTCGCTATGGTATTTACTTTAAGGTTATTAAAGAAGGTCATTTACAAGTTAACGACACTATAACTCTTTACGAAAAAAGTAATAGTAAAGTTTCTATACAAAACATAGCAACGCAGTTTATTACAAAAGCAAAAAACTTAGATGTAATAAACGAAATTATTGCTGAGCCATTATTACCTCAAGCTGTTAAAGATAAGTTTCTAAAATTTGTGTAATTTATTTTTCGCCTGCCATTTCCATTACAATTTCCCATTCATCAGGAGTAACAGGTTGTACACTTAATCTTCCTAAACGTACCAAAGCCATTTGCTGCAAGGCTGTATTGGCTTTTATTTGAGCTAATGAAACTGGTTTTTTTAATTTTTTATAAGGTGCTACATCTACCACAACCCAAGCTGTATCTTCGGTTGTAGGATCTTGATAAAATTCTTTCACCACTTTTGCAATACCAACAATTTCTAACCCCTCGTTACTATGATACCAAAAAAGCAAATCGCCTTTTTTCATAGCTTTTAAGTTGTTGCGAGCAGCATAGTTGCGTACACCATCCCAAAAAGTTTTTTTATCTTTTTCAAATTGGTCCCAACTGTATTTAAATGGTTCCGATTTTATAAGCCAG
>JBMLOR010000201.1:26490-27907 GCA_049242865.1 Chitinophagaceae bacterium
TAATACCCCATAGCCAACACATCAGCCAAATGTAAAACCTGAATATGCTCTTTATTAAACTTAGCACATCCATCTAAATGCATTAAGCAGCTCATGTCTGTACTAATTATTGCATCAGCTGTAGTGGCTTTTGCATTGGTGATTTTTTGGTCGCCCATAGCTATACTTATGGGTTCAAATTTCACAGCAAAACTTCCACCAAAACCACAACAAGTTTCTACATCATTCATTTCAACCAATTCTAAGCCTTGTACTTGCTGCAACAGTAATCTAGGCTCTTGCTTAATTTTACATTCACGCAAAGCAGCACAGCTATCGTGGTAGGTTGCTTTTATGTTGCAACTTGCACCAACATTTGTAGTTTTTAGCACATTAACAATAAAGTCGCTCAGCTCAAAAGTTCTGTTGCCTAAAGCTTTAATATCGGATAAGTTGGTACTATTTTCAAATAACTTAGGATAATAGTTTCGTACAAAACCCACACAACTAGCACTTGGGGCAACAATATAATCGGCACCACTAAAATCTTTACAAAATTTACCACATACATCTTTTGCTTCGCCCCAAAAACCTGCATTATAAGCAGGCTGTCCACAACAAGTTTGATTAGCATTGTAGGTAACGGTACAGCCTAATTTTTCTAAAACTTTTACCATATTAAATCCAACATTTGGGTATAGTTGATCAATAAAACATGGTATAAATAATTGAACGTTAATTGCCATTAAAAAATATTATGCAGCGAAATTAATACTATGTTGCTAATAGGTGTAATACCATATTAATTTCCACAAAAAAATAGAGAGCAGTTTAGTGTATATTTTTGAAGCAAAGGATAGATATTGAAATGAGAAAATTTGACGACACATACAGACATAAAGGCCTAAGACAGCAACTTGTAAACGAACTAAGAAACCAAAAAGGTATTGTTGATGAAAATGTACTTACAGCCATAAACACCATTCCTCGTCATTTTTTTTTAGATTCAGCATTTGATAATATAGCTTACGAAGACAGGGCTTTTCCTATTGCAGCCAATCAAACTATTTCACAACCTTACACAGTAGCTTTTCAGTCTCAGTTATTACAAATAAAACGAGGCGAAAAGGTTTTAGAAATTGGAACAGGCAGCCTTTACCAAGCCATTGTGCTAGCAGAAATGGGTGCTATGGTTTATACAATTGAAAGGCAAAAAGAGTTGTACGATTTACAAAAGCAAAATCCATTACTCAAAAAATATCCCAACATTAAAACATTTTATAGAGATGGATTTTTAGGACATCCTGCATTTGCCCCTTTCGATAAAATAATTATTACAGCTGCTGCACCAAACATTCCTGAAGCACTAGTAAATCAATTAAAAGTAAATGGCTTAATGGTTATTCCTTTAGACGAAGAAGGAGGAAAACAACGCATG
>JBMLOR010000202.1:0-31756 GCA_049242865.1 Chitinophagaceae bacterium
CTTCTTTTATTTGAGCCAAATTGGCTGTGTCGATGAAAAACTTCATATTTATTTAATATTTAAGATTTGATATTTAATATTGGCTTTGATTGCAGGGTTTTTCTTGTAGAAGCTAAAATAGAACAAAGTTCATTAGCTTCCTTTAAAAGACTACTCAGTTTTTTATCTGATATCAACTTTAAATCTCTGATAGATTCTAGCCAAAAAAGAGATTCATCAATTTCTTCAAATGCAATACTCAATTTTGCTGTAAATGCTTTTCTACTTTGTGCTTTTAATGCAGCCCTATAATTTGCTGCAGCTGAAAAAGCCGATCTCAATATTTGATTTTCAATTATTACAGTAATTTTCTTTTTTGGAAGTGCTTCAGACATGGTGACTATTCTGTAAGCAAATTGTTTTAAACGCTCTTGTAATTCAACAGAGTTCACAAATATTAAATATTAAATAATCAATATTAAATAAAAATAGCAGGCTACTTACATCGCACCGCTCAACCACATATCCTTGCTGTATTCCTACCCTGGGGAGATTCTGCAGGAGCTGGTCGTGCAAGACCTGCTGCTGCAAAAGTAGGGGAATGAACTTTATTTTTATTGAAGATTTAATATTGATAAAAGAAAAATTTTGATTGATGATTGTTTGATCGATGATTGATTAATGACTGAAGTTTTTGTTTTTCAAATACAAACACCCCCTAATAAAGGTTTGCATTGCATAGATGATAACTTTACTTTTGCTTCAATGAGTTTAAACTTTAAACAAATTACTGCCCTAGTAAAAAAAGATTTGCTTCTAGAACTTAGACAAAAACATAGCTTTTATGGCATTGTATTGTATGTACTTTGTACTGTTTTTGTGGTTTATTTAACTATGGGCAGCCCTGATGAAGCAGTTTGGAATGGTCTGTTTTGGATAGTGCAGTTATTTGTTTGCATAAATGCTGTTACCAAAAGTTTTGCTGTTGATAATAATGGTAGAATGTTGTATTACTATTCTTTATCTAACCCAAGTAATTTCATAGTAGCAAAACTATTATACAATGCCATTTTAATGTGTGTTTTTAGTAGTATTAGTTTTATAGTGTTTTTACTGTTTTTACAAAATCCATTTCAATATATAGTTCTATTTTGGCTCATAGCAATTTTAGGGGGTATTGGTTTAAGTTTTGTTTTTAGTTTTTTATCTTCTATCGCTGCAAAAGCAAAACAACAAGCAGCACTCATGGCAATAATGGGATTTCCTGTTATCATCCCCCAACTTTTATTGCTCATGAAAATTAGCACTATTGCTTTTAGTAGTGTAATACAAAACGGTTTGTGGCAAATGATTGGTTTGCTTGTAGCATTAAACTGTTTGGTTGTTATTTTAGCTTATATACTCTTCCCATTTTTATGGAAAGATTAAGGCTTATAATTAGCCTCGTTGAATATAGTTGTTGCAGGAGTTTTCATGAGTTGATCAAGGGTTTTATCCTTATTTTTTTTCATCCATTGCTGCACAATTTTTAGGCCTACAAAACTTCCAATATTCCCAGGTGCAGTTTGACTTAATTCTTGTGTTTTTGGACCATCTGTAATGTATGGCATTATTATGCTAGGCTCTGTTTGAAATAATAAGTTGTTTTGAACAAAATATGAAAAAATATAAGCTTCGTTATTATTACATTCACTTAACTGATTTGATGTATAACCAATTTTTACTGAATCTGCTGTGTTAGGGAGTAATGCGTTTAATACATAAAGTCGTTTTCCTTTTTCAACCATTTGTTCAATTAGTGGCCTTCCATTTGAAGTGTAAGGAAACATATCTTCAACCACATTTTTTACAACATTTAAGGTAAGATAGTTTGGCTCGAATCTTTTAGTGATATAGCTTGGGTAAATTTCTTGTACATACGCAGTTTGGTACAAAGGATAATTAGCCCCTAAAAAACTTTGCAAACCAATGGCAATATCATGTGAGCTAGTTAAAGCAGTGCCTACTCCATCAATTGGACCAATAAATGTTATAACTTTTTTAGGCAAACTATAAGAAGGAAAATAATACTTAATTAATTTAAAACTTTGTAGTATATCATTTTCATAAGATTTAAAATTTCCATACTGCTGTTGAACGTCTTTATAAACTTGGCTATAAACATCATCATGTATAAACAAATTTACCAACTTTATAGTACTATCTTTTTGTGGGGTTGCACCCAAAATATTGTATAAATAATCAATGGCAAAGCTTGGGTATTTTTGTTGAAGTACATCTAATTGTTGCTCTGTTTTAATAGTATCTATTTTAAAAAAATCCTGTTCAAAACGCTCTAGTGTAACATTTACTTTGATGTTAGAAACATCTGGAATTTTACTGTTTTTGCAAGATGCCAAACAAAATACTATAGAAATAAAAACAAGTTGCTTCATGATTGTATAAAACTATGACAGAAATTATTAAGAAAAAGATAAAAAGTTGATATTGGCAATAACACAATTACAAATTGCCATTAAAAGTATATCCAATATCAATCAACCATTTGCCATTATCATTAACCACTTTTAGTTTATGAACTTGTTTGTCAAAACTATTACTATAGTTAACTATGGACACTTTTTCATTCACATCTTCAATGCCATGAATATTTATAGAGGCTTCTTGTAATTCTTGCTTTTGACCATTAGTTAGTTTATTATACACCTGCTCCAACTTATCGAGTACAGCATCATTATTAGCTGCTTTAGTAATCATAAAAGTTGCTTCATCAAACTTGCCTTTATTGGTTGTTTCTATAAATTGGCGTGCAGCATCAAAAGCTGTTTCGGGTGTACTGTAATTATTTACATTAGTTTTATTATTGCAACTAATAATTGCAAAAATTAACACTAAAAGTGAAAGCCTTTTCATCATATTTTTTTTGATTTATGGAATTAACAAATTCCTAGCATCTTTGATGCAAATATATTTTAAAACTTGGGGCTACCAACACATAATAATTTAAGCGATGCAGAATTATTACAGCTGCATAAAACCACAAAAAATAATGAGTGGCTAGGCATTTTATTGCAACGCTACACTTTGTTATTATTTGGGGTATGCATGAAATATTTTAAAAACGAAAATTTAGCAAAAGATGGTGTACAGCAAATATTTCTTAAGTGTTTGGCTACCGTTCCACAGCATCAAATTGATTTTTTTAAAGGATGGATTTACATGGTTGCACGCAATTATTGCTTAATGGAATTAAGGCATAAAAACGATGTAACTGACTTGAACGAACATATTGACCCTACAGATGAAAACGAAATACCCCTTTTGCAAGAAAAAGAAATAAATTTGCAATGGCTCGAGGAATCTTTGCCACAATTAAATGCAGAACAACACCTATGCATTAAACTTTTTTACTTAGAACAAAAAACATATCATGAAATTGTAGAACAAACCAATTTTACTTTTATGCAAGTAAAAAGCCATATTCAAAATGGTAAAAGAAATTTAAAAATATTGATGGATAAAAAGCGTTCTATAGCAAATGAATAACCACAACAACATACTAAATGCTCAACAACAAGATGAGCAAATGTTGGCCTATGTTAATAATACCATGAGCCAAGAAGAAAGGTATGCTTTTGAAAAAACTTTGCAGGATAATGCTTTTTTGAGTGATGCAACTGAAGGATTACACCAAATTGAAAGTACGAAAAAATTAGATGTTTATGTTACTGAATTAAACAAACAACTACACCAACTTACACAATCAACCAAAAACAAAAGAAAAAAACGGAAACTAGAAGTTCAAGACTGGATTATTTTAGCTGTAATATTAATTATTAGCTTATGCACATTGGCTTATTATGTGTTGCACCAAAAAGGAATTTATTAGCAATTATTTTTTAACAGGCTTTTTTCTTTTGCTTTGATATTATTGCACAACTGTTTTACCATGAATCATTCAACAACAGATAAAAATTTTGAGCAACAAAAAAATATAAAAGCAGCAGCATATACATCTGTTATAGCTGGCATTATTTTCATATTATTTCTTTTGGTAAGTTGGCAAATACCTCAAATTCCTCCACCAATAGCAAGTGAAGGCATTGAAGTTAATCTAGGAAATAGTGATTTTGGAATGGGTAATGTTGAACCACAAATTCCTGGGCCACCAACCAATGAACTGCAAGAAACACCTTCAAATCCTTTACCAAGCCCTCCTCAAGAAAATACAAATAATGATTTGGATGATAAAGGAGACGAAGCAATTAATAATACACCAAAAGCTACTACTCCAAAACCAAATGTTCCAAAACCAGTCACAACACCTAGTAAAGCCATAGCAACTCCCACCTTACCCACACCTAAACCCAAGGCAGTATTTGGAGGAGCTACTACAAAAAATGTAGGTGGAAACAATGCCGATAGCTATAATGGTGTTAAAAACCAAGGAATTAATGGAGGAAACGGAAACCAAGGAAATCCAAATGGTAATCCTAATAGTGATAGTTATAAAGGCAATGCAAGTAGTGGCAATAGTGGTGTAAGTATAAGAAGTGGGTTAAGTGGCAGACGTTTAGTAAAACTACCTAGTTTTCAAGACGATTTTAATGAAGATGCTAAAGTTTTTGTAGATGTAACTGTTGATGCCAATGGCAAAGTAATTGCTGCAATAGTTAACCCAAGAGGCACCACCACCACAAACGCTAACATAAAAAAAATTGCCATTAATAAAGCTAATCAATTAAAGTTTAATACTGGTAGTTCCGAGCAAACAGGCACTATCGCTTTTGTTTTTAAAGCAAATGGGTAGCTTAGTTTTATTGCAATACCTCTGCTTATTCATTTATTTGCAATAATTTATTGGTGGAAATGAATTATAAAGAAACATTAGACTATTTATTTGCTAAACTTCCCATGTTTAGTAGAATTGGAGCTGCTGCTTTAAAACCAAGTCTAGACAATACTTTGGCTTTATGTGAAGCACTAGGAAACCCACAAAATAAATTTAAAACTATACACATTGCTGGCACCAATGGCAAAGGAAGTACAAGTCACCAATTAGCCTCTATATTGCAAGAGGCAAACTATAAAGTTGGTTTATACACTTCTCCTCATTTAAAAGATTTTAGAGAGCGAATTAAAATAAATGGAGCATTATGTGATAAAGATTTTATCATTGATTTTGTTAAAAAAACTACCCCAATAATCGAAGCAATAAACCCTTCTTTTTTTGAAGTTACAGTTGCCATGGCTTTTGAATATTTTGCCTTGCAAAAAGTTGATGTGGCTGTTATTGAAGTTGGTATGGGTGGCAGATTAGATAGTACCAATATCATTACTCCAATACTTAGTATTATTACCAATATTGGTTTTGATCATATGCAATTTTTGGGTAACACTTATCAAGCAATTGCAACTGAAAAAGCTGGTATTATTAAACCCAACATTCCTGTAATTATTGGTGAATACAACACTGAAACAAACCCTGTTTTTGCAGAAATTGCTCAAAAAAATAATAGCCCTATAATTTTAGCTCAAAACAATTGGCAAGTAGTTGCACTAAGCAGCAATAGCAGTTTTTTAACAACAAATGTTCATTCAAAGTTGTACAATAAAACATACACATTAGCACTTGATTTGTTAGGAAGATATCAATTAAAAAACATAGTACAAGTGATGGAAGCTTTTGTACAATTAAATGAATTAGGTTTTATAATCACTGAAAATAATTTACACCAAGGCTTAGCCAATTGCAAAAAAAATACAGGATTTTATGGCAGGTGGGATGTATTACAACAAAAGCCAACTGTAATTGCTGATGTTGCACATAATGAGGATGGTATAAAACAAATCGTTCATCAATTAGAATATTTAACCTATAAAAAATTGCATTTTGTTTTAGGCATGGTAAAAGATAAAGATGTAAACAAAGTTTTACAATTGCTTCCTAAATCAGCCAATTATTATTTTACAAATGCTACTATTGAAAGGGCAATGCCTGCAAAAGATTTACAAATTTTAGGTTCACAAAATAATCTATTTGGCAACAGCTATAATAATGTAGATATAGCTTTAAAAAATGCTTTAAAAAATGCAAGTGATGAAGATGTCATCATTATTTGTGGTAGTATATTTTTAATTGCAGAAATTAATCATTACAACTATTTTCAAAACTAAAACTAATGCAACAAGTAGATTATTTAATAGTTGGACAAGGTGTTAGTGGAAGTTTTTTAGCTTGGTATTTACATCAAGCTAAAAAGTCTTTTTTAATTATAGATAATCAGAAAGATAATGCTGCAAGTAGAATTGCAAGTGGTGTTATAAATCCTATTACAGGAAGAAGATTTGTGCGTACTTGGATGATTGAAGAAATTATGCCTTTTGCAGTAAATGCTTATCATAATATTGAAACAGCAACAGATGCAAACTTTATCGAACAAAAAAACATCATTAATTTTCATACCACGCCTCAAATGCAAATTGCATTTGAAGAAAGACTAACTGCAGAACAAGAGTATTTAAGTAAAGTTGATGACTTTATAGCTTATCAAAACTATTTTAATTTTAGCTTTGGTATTGGAGAAATAAAACCATGTTGGTGGATTAACATGCCAATTTTTATTAAGGCAATAAATAAATGGCTATCGAATAATTCATACTTATTGCAAGAAGATTTTGAAATAAAGGATGTACAAATTTTATCTGATGAAATTGTTTATAGAAATATCAAAGCCAATAAAATTTTGTTTTGTGATGGCGTAGAAAGTACTTCAAACCCATGGTTTAAAAATCTGCCTTTTGCCATTAATAAAGGCGAGGCCATTATTTTTAGTTCAAAAACATCTTTACCAACAAAAAATATTTTTAAACAGGGTCTTACAATAACCCCTTGGCAAAATGATTTGTTTTGGATAGGCAGTACTTATGAATGGAATTTTGATAATACACAACCTACAGAAATATTCAAACAAAAAGTAATTTCAACTTTAAATTATTGGCTAAAAGATGAGTTTGTAATTGAAAATCATGTTGCAAGTTTAAGACCTGCAAATGTTGAAAGAAGACCATTTGTTGGCTTACATCCTACACATCCACAAATAGGAATTTTAAATGGCATGGGTGCAAAGGGTTGCAGCCTTGCTCCATATTTTGCCAACGAATTTGTGCAACATTTACTTTTTAGCAAGCCAATAAATAAATTAGCTGATGTAAACAGATTCTCTAAAATTTTACAAAAAATTATTTAACAATAAATTATTATTGCAAAATTATTATAACGCTAATGGCAAAATCTCCTTATGCAGAAAATGCAGTTGATAATTTAAAAGCTGTATCTATAAATCACGAGCCACAGGGCAAACACTACATCATACCTCTAGGTTACAGAAAAATGGAGAATTTGCACATTGTTTTTTGGCTTTTTAAAGATCTTAGTTGGTGTATAGGGCTAAAATGGTTAGCAGGGGTAATGATTATTCCTACCCTAGCAATTTCATTAATCATTACTTATCGTACAAAACAATTAATGAGTGAACTATGCCACAATTTGGCTATAAGTATTTGGATTGTTGCCAACAGTATGTGGATGATTAGTGAATTTTTAAAGATTGATGAAAAAGTTGCGTTTGCAGGTATTACCTATAAGCATTTGGCTATTTTTCCTTTTAGCATTGGTCTTTTAATTTTAGCTTTTTACTATTTATGGTGGAAACCTAGAAACAAACATGCGTTAGACACACTGTAGTTTTTAGTTGAACCAAATGTTACTCTTTATTAATTGCCCATTTTTTTTATTAGGATAAGAAAGTTAAAGCCTGATAACTTTGCATAATGGTTATTAAAAATGCTAGCTACGTAATTTCATCTCCAGAAGTTGAAAAATGTCCTCCACCAACAAAACCAGAATATGCGTTTATTGGTCGTAGTAATGTAGGAAAATCATCCTTAATTAATATGATTGTTGGGCAAACAAAACTTGCCAAAACTTCTGCCACACCCGGAAAAACACAAATGATTAATCATTTTGTTGTAGAAAGTTCTCCTCCTGTTGGCGACAGTTGGTTTTTAGTAGATTTACCAGGATATGGCTACGCTAAACGTTCTCAAAAAGAAAGGGAAGCTTGGGAAAAAATGATTGAAAATTATTTACGTAAACGTGAAAATTTAGTTACCGTTTTTGTATTAATTGACGCTAGACACGAACCTCAAAAAAATGATATTGCCTTTATCAATCAATTGGGCGAATGGCAAGTTCCATTTGTGATTGTTTTTACTAAAAGTGATAAAGAAAAACCGGGTGTTGTAAAACGTAACGAAAAATTATTTTTAGATAAAATGAGAGAAACTTGGCAGTTTTTACCACAAAGCTTTGTTACAAGTTCTGAGAAAAAAATTGGAAGAGATGAATTACTAGATTACATCTCCAAGCAAAATAAAGAAACCAGAAGCTAAGCATTTATTCCCAACCAAGCCATCATAGCCATACCAGTTTCAATAGCACGTTCATCAATATCAAATTTTGGAGTGTGAACACCATGTACTATTCCTTTGGCTTCGTTGCGAATACCCAATCTGTAAAAGCATCCAGGAATTTGTTGTGTGTAATAACCAAAATCCTCGGCACCCATTCTTATTTCAGTTTCTTCAACGTTTTCCTCTCCCATAAAATCTTTAGCAATATCCCAACATTGTTGGGTAAAGCTAGGATCATTATCAACTGTAGGATACCCAACATCAATCAAAATATCAACAGCAGCACCCATTCCTTCAACAATAGCAATAGTTTGTTTTTTTATAAGTTCATGGGCTTTAAAACGCCAAGCTTCGTCCATAGCTCTAAAAGTACCCATTAATTTTACTTCACTAGGAATTACATTGGTTGTATTACCACCATTAATTGATGAAATAGTTAATACAGAAGGTGAAAGTGGATTATTATTTCTACTAATGATTTGTTGTAATGAAACGATTAGATGCGAGGCAATTAAAACCGTATCAACTGTTAAATGTGGTGCAGCAGCATGGCCACCTTCACCTTTTATAGTGATATAAATTTCATCGGCACTAGCCATTACTCTTCCTTTTCTAAAACTTAACTTACCCACAGGCATGCCAGTGTGCACATGCAAGCCAATTATACCTGTTGGCTTAGGATTTTGTAACACACCTTCTTTAATCATTAAACTTGCACCTCCAGGATTTTTTTCTTCACCTAACTGAAAAATCAACTTTACAGTTCCCTCCCATTCATCTTTAGTTTCTTGCAAAATTTTTGCAGCCCCAAGTAAGCAACTTGTATGTACATCGTGCCCACAAGCATGCATTACATTTGGTATTGTAGATTTATAAGGCACATCATTTTCTTCTTGTATGGGCAAAGCATCCATATCGGCACGAAGTGCAATTATTCGTTTAGCAGGATTTTTAGCCTCAACAATTGCAACAACGCCAGTGGTTGCCAAAACCTTAAAAGAAATTCCCCAACTTGTCAGTTTTTCTTGTATAAAAGCTGATGTATTGTATTCTTGATAACTTAATTCTGGATGTGCATGCAAGTGTTGCCTTACTGCATTAAACTCCTCGAAATATTGATTAGCAAGTTGCTTTATTCTTTGTTTCATAAATAATTTATTCAACATCTTCATCTCCTACAGGGCGATACTCAATAGCTTCATCAACTATAAATACACCTTGTGGAAATTCTTTAATCAGTTGTTTACGCATATTAATGGCTTCTTCTTTCTTTAAAAAATTACCAAATCTAACCTTAAAATTTGGCGACTGAAAAAGAATATACGACTTATGCGTGGGATAGTTAGTTAGTAATCGTGCCTTTGTTGCAAATGCTAAATTTCTATCATTTGTAACTAATACTTGTAAACGATAGCCTTTGTACATACCGTTTCTTGTTGTAATGGCTGCTCGTTTATTTAAAATTACTTGTTTTTTAGAAATGATATCTAAACGAGGGTCTTTGTGTATTTCAATAGTATCTTTTTGAGCTTTTAAATTAAAAAAAATACATACTGTGAATATGGTGGTTGCTAACAACTTCATTTCAAATTTTCGATTATACAGCAAATATTAAAATTTAAAGTTTATAGTGGTGTTAAATTAATTTCTCTTTTGTTGTTGTACCACAAAAATTGTGTTTAAAGTAGTATTTGCTACAAAAACTTACCTGTATAACTTAAAGCTACTTTTTTACAATCTTTTGGTATACCTGCAAATACTAAATTACCACCACCAGCACCAGCTTCTGGGCCAAGATCAATTAACCAATCGGCACTTTTAATTACATCGCTATTGTGTTCAATAACAATTAAACTATGACCTTGCTCAACCAACGCATTAAACGAGTTTAACAGTTTTTTTATATCGTTAAAATGCAAACCTGTTGTTGGTTCATCAAAAATAAAAAGTATATGTCCATGCCCTTTTCCTCTTCCTAAAAATGAAGCTAATTTTACTCTTTGAGCTTCGCCACCACTAAGTGTATCACTACTTTGCCCAAGTTTAATATATCCCAAACCAACATCTTGTAAAGGCTGAATGGCAACAGCAGCTTTTTTACCAGAAGTAGATGTATCAAAAAAATTAATGGCCTCGTCTACACTCATTTCCAAAACATCGTGAATATTTTTACCATCAAGTGTAACCTCTAACACTTCTTCTTTAAATCTTTTACCCTGACAACTTTCACATATTAAATGAACATCGGCTAAAAACTGCATTTCTACAGTTTGCTCGCCTTCACCTTTACAAGTATCACATCTTCCTCCATCTACATTAAAGCTAAAATGCTTTGGCAAAAAGCCACGAATTTTACTTAGTGGTTGTGCTGCAAAGAGGTCTCTAATTTCATCATAAGCTTTGATATAGGTTACAGGATTACTTCTGCTTGATTTTCCTATTGGGTTTTGATCTACAATTTCAATTTGTGTGATTACATCAATATCACCTTCTAACTTTTTAAAATTGCCAATTTTATCCGCAAATTCACCCAAATGTTTTTTTAATGCAGGTGTAAGAATTTGTTTTACCAAAGTAGTTTTTCCACTACCGCTAACACCACTTACAACACACAAAGTATTTAAAGGAAAAGTAACATCAATATTTTTTAGATTATTTTCTTTAGCCCCTTTAACAACAATTTTATTGGCAAATTTTCTGGTAGTTTTAGGAGCTTCAATACTCATTGTTCCATTTAAATATTGAGCTGTAAGGCTTTGTTTATTTTTAATAAGTTCTTTATAATTTCCTGTTGCTACTACTTGTCCACCAAGATGTGAGGCCAAAGGGCCCATATCAATAATATAGTCAGCAGCTCTCATCATCATTTCATCGTGCTCAACTACAATTACGGTATTGCCTAAGGCTTTTAAATTTTGTAGCACAGCAATTAACTTCTCTGTATCTCTATTGTGCAAGCCAATACTTGGCTCATCTAAGATGTATAAACTATCGGTTAAATTGCTTCCCAAACTTCTTGTTAACTGTATACGCTGACTTTCGCCACCACTCAAACTATTGGCCAATCTATTTAAAGTTAAATAGCCCAAACCCACATTACATAAAGTTTCTATTCGTTG
Organism: Chitinophagaceae bacterium; assembly: GCA_049242865.1. Lineage (GTDB taxonomy): Bacteria > Bacteroidota > Bacteroidia > Chitinophagales > Chitinophagaceae > CAIVPM01. The sequence continues at coordinate 11,574 of JBMLOR010000202.1, forward strand.
ATTAATTTCAATTAAAATTCTTTTTGCAATGGCCTCATCAGTTTCATTTAATTTTAGGTCTTTAAACCATTGTTGCAATTTACTTACAGGCATTTCACAAAGCTCGCCAATATGCAATTGATTTATTTTTACATAAAGTGCCTCTTTGCGTAATCTATAACCTTTACAACTGTGGCAAGTGGTGCGTCCTCTAAATCTACTAAGTAAAACTCTATACTGTACTTTATACAAATTAGCTTCAACTTCTCTGAAAAAGCTATCAATACCTAATGCATTTCCTATACCTGTAAACAACATTTTGTACTGTTCATCAGTTAAATCTTCAATTGGTTTATGAATAGGAAATCCTTTTGCATGTGCAATAAATTGCTCTCGCCACCAACCCAACTTTTCACCTTTCCAAGGTGCAATTGCACCATCATACACACTTAAGCTTTTATTTGGAATTACAAGATTTTCATCAATTCCTAAAACCTGACTAAACCCTTCACAAACTGTACAAGCCCCAAATGGACTATTAAACGAAAATAAATTTGGCACAGGCTCTTCAAATACAATACCATCTAACTCAAACTTATTATTAAAATGCTCAATTTGCTGACCATTAATTTCCAAAAACATATTGCCTTCGCCTTCGTAAAAGGCTGTATTTATACTATCTGTAAGCCTATGTAAATCATCTTCTTCAAAATGCTTGGTGACTATTCTATCTACTACAACAGCAATAGATTTATCTTTTGTTTTAAGTGTAAAGTTTTTATTATCTAACTCAATAATATCATCAATACGCTCTAATTGGTATGTTGTTTCGTTTTTAATACCTATTCTACTAAAACCTTTTTGCTGTAAAATCTCAAGTTCTTCTTTTACATTTCTTTTACCTTTTAAGTTTAAGCTAAAAGCAATTATTACTTTTTGATTAATTTCTAAATTTTTTAAGAAAGATATCACAGTTGCAGCATCATCTTTAGTAACTATTTTATCGCTAATTGGGCTAATAGTTTTTCCTACTCTCGCAAATAACAAACGTAAATAATCGTAAATCTCTGTCATACTGCCTACAGTACTTCTTGGAGTTCGTGTAACTACCTTTTGCTCTATGGCTATGGCAGGGCTTAAACCTTTAATAAAATCAACATCGGGTTTTACCATTCTTGCCATAAATTGGCGAGCATAAGCACTTAAACTTTCTGCGTAACGACGTTGACCCTCAGCAAAAATCGTATCAATTGCTAATGAAGATTTACCGCTACCGCTCACACCAGTTATGATTATCAATTGGTTACGTGGTATTTCTACTGTAATATTTTTTAAATTATGCGTTTTTGCACCCTGAACTACAATATTTTCTAATACTTTTCCGTTTTTACTTAACAATTTGTTAATCTGCTTAGTAGATTTTTCAATTTTTTTAAGATTTATGTTCTGCTCCAAATTTTAATATTTTATTAATTTTTATTGATAATCAATTACTTACATCGATTATTTGCAAATTATTTTGTGGATTACCTCAAAGCCTGCAATCAGTTATTCACATTGCAAAATAAACGTTAAATGATTTCGTTAACTAATATATTTTGGTCTCGATTTAATTTTTTAATCCAAAATTATATCGTTATCCAATCATCCTAATATTTTTTTTGTAACATCAAAAAAACCCTATTATGAACACGCATGCACAAGCGTTAGATAACGAGTTAGTTCGTCAATTTTATTTAGGCAATGACAATGCCCTAAAAACTTTAATTGAACGCCACAAGGAAAAAATTTATTCGACCATTTTTTATCTAGTAAAAGATAAGCAACTGGCAGAAGATTTATTTCAAGATGTATTTATGAAAATCATAGATACAATTAGAGCTAATCGTTACAACGAGGAAGGTAAGTTTTTACATTGGGCTTTGAGAATTTCTCATAACCTGTGTGTAGACTATTTTAGAAGAGAAAAAAGAAACCCATTATTTAGTGGGGATGAAAATAATCTCTTTGATTTTTTAGATGTTAGGAGCGATAATGTGCCTGACGGAAAAATGCAACAATCTCAAAGCCATGACAAGCTTAGGAAAATGATTGATATGCTACCCGAAGAGCAAAGAGAAGTAATAATTCTAAGACACTACGCTGAGCTAAGCTTTAAAGAAATTGCACAAATTACTAATTCAAGTATTAATACTTGTTTAGGAAGAATGAGATACAGTTTAATAAACCTCAGAAAAATGATTGAGGAGAACCAAGTATACATTTAACTGCTGCCAAAATAAATTATTGAGCCACCAATTTGGTGGCTTTTTTTATTGAAAAAGTTTAATACCCTTAATTTAGAGCCAAAAAATAAAATGAAAAAAATTATAGTAACCATTTTACTAGCAATTTCTATTGGCAAAAGTTTTGGCCAAAGTAGATTTACCATTGCCAAATACAACAAAAAAGATGTGCCAGCAGTTATTGGCGAAATACCATTTAATGAAAATACTACAAAAGATGCTTTTGTAGATTTTTTTGAAAAAAAGGGGTACAAAGGCAAAAGCAATAAAGGCTTTGTAATATTTAGTGGTGTAGTACTAAACGAACTAAGTAGTGAACCTTTGGATGTTTATATTATGACTGAAAGAAAAAGCAGGCAAGAAAAAGACAAAGCCATAGTAACTATGTTACTTAGCAAAAGTTACGAAAATTTTGTAAGTGATACCAGCGATAATAAAATAATTAATGAAGCAAAAACTTTTTTAAACTCAATGGTTGAAAAAGTTGCTGAATACGATTTAGAATTACAAATTGCAGAGCAAGAGAAAATCACCAATAAAGCTAGCAGCAAACTAACCGATTTGGTAGAAGATGGACAAAAACTAGCAAAAAGAAAAATTGAAATTGAAACACAAATTGTTCAAAACACTAATCAACAAGCTGCACAAAAAATTGAGCAAGAAAAGCAAACACAAATTCTTAATAACTTAAAATCAAAACGTAAAGGTGCAACCACTCCTAAACCAACTCAATAGTTTTTTAAACAAAAATAAATGGGTAATTGCTTTGTATTGGGTAGTAGCCATAATTTTACTAACACTGCCAGGCAATCAGTTCCCAAATAAAAATTGGTTTAAAATATTTCATGTAGATAAGTGGATACATATTGGTTTGTTTAGTGGACTAACATTTGTTTCGCTTTCAATCCCTAAAAAAAATTCACTAAAAAAAATATATTTTATTGCAACCTTTTGTACAGCTTTTGGGATAGCAATTGAGTTTATACAAGAAGCATTTATAGTAAACAGAAGTTTTGATAATTGGGATATAGTGGCTGATGCCGTTGGGGTTTTAATAGTATTAATTTTATTTAAAAACTACATAAAAAATAAATAATATGAACGATAACATTAACGACGAAAAACTGTGGCAAATAGCAAAAGCTAGAGCTACATTTAAAAAAAGTGTATTTAGCTACTTAGTAGTGGGTGCATTTTTATGGGCAATTTGGTGGTTTACTAGAGGAAGATATAACGAAGATGCTTATCCATGGCCAATTTGGCCTATGCTTGGTTGGGGCATTGGATTAGCATTTCAATACTTTAATGCCTACAATGGTAATAAAGAAGATTTACAAATAAAAGAATTTAAAAAACTAAAAGAAGAGCAAGAAAAAGGATATAATAATTAAAATATTTTTCCTTTTTTGTAATTACAAATACCTAACATTGTACACAACGATGGTATGCCTTTGCATACAAAACAGTAAATTGTAGCCATATGAATTTTCAAAGATTATTCGAAGCCATAGAATATCAACAATCAAAATTTGGTAATAAGCAAGATGTATTTGCTAGTAAGCATCAAGGCACATGGGTAAAAATGAGCACCCATCAGGTTTTAGATAGTATCAAAAAACTTGCAAGTGGGCTTATACATTTAGGAGTTAGTGGACATGATTATACTGCTGAAGGTGCAGATAAAATTGGAATTATAAGTAATAACAGACCCGAGTGGGTTATTACAGATTTAGCTGTACAACAAACTGGTGCAATTTTAGTTCCATTATATCCTACAACTAATCCTCTAGAAATTGAGTTTATATTAAACGATGCTGAGGTTAAATACATTTTTGTTAGCAATACAGAGATGTACGAAAAAATTAAAGCAATTCAACCAAAAGTTCCTTCTTTAAAAGAAATTTATTGCTTTGATGAAGTTGCTGGATGTAAACATTACACTGAATTATACAATATTGCTACAAAAGAAGATGAAGCTAAACTTGAAAAAACAAAACAAGAAGTTCCTACCTCTCATTTAGCTACATTAATTTACACATCTGGCACAACAGGCACTCCTAAAGGTGTAATGCTAAGCCACGAAAACCTTTGTACTTGTGTTCAATATAGTAAAATAAGTTTCCCATTCGAAGATGCCCCTGATAAAAGAGCTTTAAGCTTTTTACCACTTAATCATATTTTCGAAAAAATAATAACTTACATTTATTTATTTAGTGCATTAAGTGTATACTATGCCGAAAGTTTAGAAACCATTGGTGAAAATATTAGAGAAGTAAAACCTCATGGCTTTAGTTGTGTACCAAGACTTTTAGAAAAAGTTTACGAAAAAATTATGGCTAAGGGTAGTGAACTTACTGGCACTAAAAGAAAGTTATTTTATTGGGCAGTGGGCCTAGCAGAAAAATACGATAACCATAAAAGTGGAGGATTATGGTATAACCTACAATTGGCTTTGGCTAATAAACTAATTTTTAGCAAATGGAGAGAAGCTTTAGGCGGAAATGTTGAATACATTATTACTGGAGGAGCTGCTTGTCCTTTGCATTTAATGAGAATATTTAACGCTGCACAAGTTCCTGTTTTTGAAGGCTATGGCCCAACAGAAAATAGTCCTGTAATTTCAGTAAACAGAAAGGCAAAAAGTGGACATAAATTTGGCACTGTAGGTTTGCCCATTGAAGGGATTGAAGTTAAACTTGCTGAAGATGGAGAAATTTTAGTTAAAGGGTCAACTGTAATGCAAGGCTATTATAAACGACCAGATTTAACTGCTGAAACAATTGTTGATGGCTGGCTTTTAACAGGTGATATTGGCGTTTGGGACGAAGGCAAGTATTTGAAAATCACTGACAGAAAAAAAGAATTGTTTAAAACAAGTGGAGGTAAATATGTTGCTCCTCAACCAATTGAAAATAAATGCAAGGAAAGTGCTTTTATAGAGCAAATGCTAGTATTAGGCTCTGAAAGAAAATTTGTTGGTGCTTTAATTGTTCCAAATTTTGCAACCTTAAAAGAATGGATGAAAGAAAAAGGATTAAACTTTACTACACCTGTTGATGTAATTCAACATCCACAAGTAATACAATTGTATAAAGATATCATCGAAAGTTTTAATCCACTATTTAACCACGTAGAACAAGTGAAAAAATTTGAGTTGCTACCAAAAGAGTGGAGTGTTGAAACCGGAGAAATGACCCCAAAACTTAGTATTAAAAGAAAGGTTGTTATGGAGAAATTTAAAGATGCAGTCGAAAGAATTTATGCTTAAATAACCTAATAAACACATCCATAAAAAAGAAAAGGAAAAGCCAACTAAATGCTTTTCCTTTTTTTATAGAATCTTTATAGTTCAGTTCATCTAAAAAAAATAAACTTGCTCAACAATAATAAAATCTGCGAAATTTATCGTTGCACACTAATTACTAAGAGCCATCTCTTTTTCTTGCAACCATTTAGCTTTACCATAACCAGGAATAACGTGTTTTTCGCTATGATAACTACTACGCACCAAAGGACCACTTTCTACATAATCTAATCCAAGATTATAGCCAATTTCACGTAATTCAGCAAATTCTGTTGGATGCACAAATCGTTGTACAGGCAAATGTTTTGGAGTGGGTTGTAAATATTGTCCAAGTGTAAGTACATCCAAACCAACATCAACTAAATGTTTCATAGTTTCAATAACTTCCTCCTTTTCTTCACCAAGCCCAAGCATTATGCCAGTTTTGGTTCTCATCCCTCCTTTTTTAAGTGTTGCTAACACTTCTAAACTTCTGTGATATTTTGCTTGCACACGCACTTTTTTAGTAATCCGTTCAACTGTTTCCATGTTGTGGCTCACCACTTCAGGGGCTGCATCAATTATTCTTTGTATTTGATCTTTAAAACCTCTAAAATCTGGTATTAAAGTTTCTAAAGTAGTATCAGGTGTAAGCGATTTTACAGCTTTAATAGTATTGTACCAAATGGTACTGCCTCCATCAGGCAATTCATCTCTATCTACACTTGTAATAACGGCATGTTTTACTTTCATTAAATGAATAGCTTCTGCAACACGTTGTGGCTCGTCCCAATCTGCTGCTAATGGCTTTCCTGTGGCAACTGCACAAAATCTACAGCTACGTGTACAAATATTGCCAAGTATCATAAAAGTTGCTGTTCCTTCGCCCCAACACTCTCCCATATTTGGGCAATTGCCGCTTTCACAAATAGTATGCAACTTATGGGTATCTACTAACCCACGTACATGCTTATAATTTTCTCCAATTGGCAGTTTTACCCTAAGCCAATCGGGTTTTTTGATTTTAGAATTGGACGGGATATTTTGTATTATTGGTAATTCTGTCATGTATAAAAATTAAAACAAATAACAAAAAGTACAGACTTTTTGTTTCATTTTTTATAAGTTAAAAATTATTTTCTTCTACCAAAAAACAGAGAAACATAACCACTGAAAAATAATTTTCTGTCTTTACTTAACACCATTTGTTCCACTGATTTTGTGTAGTATTCAAGGTTTACACCTACTTCAAGTGCAGAAAGCATATCGTTGTATTTTCCATAGTCAAAACGTAATCCTGCTTTTGCGTGTAACCCAGGATTTACTTTAATTTCATTAAATCCTTTTCCTAACCCACTTGCACCATCAATGGCGTTTCCATTTAAAAATGCTGCATTATCATCACTATATTTTATATCTTTTGTTTTACCTGTAGTGGGGTCAAAAACACTTAAATAATAAGGTTTTATTAATCCTAAACTAAGACCACCACCATAAATTGCAGAAACTGCAACACCGTTTTTATTACTTTTAGTACCAAGCATTCTTTGCTGACCAAAACCCAATTTAAAATAATAAAAATTATTAATTTTTCCATACTTAAAAGGATTTCCTAAAGCCAAACCACCAAACGAAATTGAACTGCTAATTCTTTCTTCTTTTGGGTGGTATCGTTCTCCCAAACTAATCCACCACAGGTTTGTTTTTTTGATGGTTTTATATTTTCCTTTTTCGATGGTTATCCCAAATCCATCAGTATTTAAGTTAAATCCAAATGCATTTTGCTTTAAATATACCAAAGCACCATCTTCTTCAGCTTTTATCATTCGATTCAGCTTTTCGCGTTGCTCTTGTGCTTTTTTAGCTTTAGCTTGTTGCTTTGGAGTTAGCTGCTTTTGAGAAAATATAACAAAAGGCAATAAAAAATTGGCTATAAAAAAAAGTTTCTTCACGTATAAAATTTTACCTTGTAAATTTAGGGCAAAAATACAAGTATATGACATCAACAGTAGTGTACAAAGGAAATTTAATAACAGAATTAACGCATTTACAAAGTGGGTCAACCATTTTAAATGAACCACCAACCGATAATCACGGCAAAGGTGAACACTTTAGCCCAACAGATTTATTTGCTACTTCATTAGGAAGTTGCATGATAACAACTATGGCCTTAAGAGCAAAATTGGGTAATATGGAATTAGATTTTGATGGCACTAAAGCTGAAATTACAAAAATAATGAGTACAGATGCCCCAAGAAGAATTATAGAAATTAAATGTCACTTATATTTTACTGATAACTTTAAAGCATCGAACGAACAAAAAGAACAATTAATAAGAATTGCACATAGTTGCCCTGTTGAAAAAAGCCTACACCCCGATATTAAAGTTGATGTAGTTTTTAATTGGTAAATATTGTCTACAAACTAAAGTTTATTGTAAATTTTAAACAAAAGCATTTAATAAATGTTTATTCAGCATGATTACAAAAACATTAAACGCTTCGTTAATATTTTATATAATAAAATTATCGGAAACGTTACTCAAAAATGCTCAAGTAATTTGTAGTAGGGAGGATATAACTACTCAGCAATGGCTAATACTTTTGCTATTAGCGAAAGACCCAAACATGGTTTTTTTGCAAGAACATCCTCAAAAAAAACCATTAATGGCTAGTGAAATTGCCACAGCTTTAAATGTTAGTAGAGCCAATATTACTAACCTTTTGATTATACTGATGGAAAAAGAATTGATTAAACAAATAGAAGATGAAGATGATAGAAGGAGAAAAAGATTGATACTTACCCCAAAAGGTCAACAAATCATTAATAAGCTAGAGCCTCAACGAAATAAGCACAATGAAAATTTATTTAAACATTTTAGCAAGGATGAAAAAGAAACTGCTATGGCATTTATAAATAAATGTTTGCTAATTATGCCACACTAATTATTGTTTTTCATAGCAACCAATATCTGTTGAGCTACCAACTAGTCTAAAATTTCCATCTAAATCAAAAGTTACACCACCAAAATTATTGCCTTTATTAAGGGTTGGTGAGGTGGCTTTGTGTCTAAAATTATAAATTCTTTCACTAGTATTTACCGAATCAAAAATTGGCAAAGCATTTCGTAAACTATTAGAAAATGAAATAATACTAGGGTCTGCAGCTTTCATTTTATACAATACATTATTCATACTAATCGAAAATGGGTTTGAGCCAACTTTATTGGCAACAATTTCATTATCAACCAAACCACCTTCGCCATAAATTATACTATTATTAACCACCATATTTAAAGCATTGCTAGTTGTATTGCTTGCAGCATTTGTAATACTCATTACAGGGTTTTTATGATTAATAAAACTATTGCTAAAGCTTACAAACGTGCAAAAATTAAAATTATAATTACCACCACCTACAACACTTACATTATATCCTGCATTGCTTACCAAGCAATTTCTTGCGTTAATACTACTATTGCTTCCACCAATAGCAACATCATAAGTATTATCAATAATACACTCTTGCAAGTTTAGTTTAGGGTTGGCATTTACACTTGGAGCCAATGCTATTGTACCTTGATAACTATTTTTTAAAACACAAAACTGCATAATATTGTCTTTGCTAGTGGCATCAAAATATACACCAGGCCAACTCGCAGGATAGTTTTTATAGGGTTCATCAAGCCTATTACCTTGAAAATAGATTTTTGTACTGTCCCATTTTTCACCAATTGCTCTTAAAGTTCCTTTAATAACTATGGGGGCATCAGCATTACAATAAATTTTTGTGCCTTTAGTAATGGTAAGTTGTTTATTTTCATTTACCAATAAACCTCCTAAAATTACAATTGGCTTATCGTTTGCAAAAGTTGTATCGCTGTTAATTATCTTGTTTCTCAGAAAATAAGCATTACGTCCAAAAGCCTCTAACTGTAACCATTTAACATTGCCATTGTAGGTAAATTTAATACTATCTCTAACTACAAAAGGCAAGTTAGAAACAGTTGGGTTTATGGTTACTGTAGCAAATAAATACATGCTATCGTTCTTCAAAATTTCTACATTATTAAAAATAGTTCCACTTACACCATCTAAATTTATTTTAAAAGGAGAAGATGCACCACCCATTAATTCTACATTAATTTTTAAACCTTGATCATTTAAATTAAAAATTTGCAAAAATTGAGTTGTAGATCCAGTGCTAGTAAAAACTGTATCAAAATGCAAAGTATCGCTACTTAATCGTAAAAGTGCATTAGAGCTTGTGGTAAAACTTTCTTTTTTACAACTGTAAAAAAAGAAAACAATTAATATTAAAATTAAAAAAGGTTTTAAACGCATGATTGGTGTAAAAATAAGGAACTTAGCTTTAAGAATGAGAGCCAAGCAACGTATAAATAAAAATTTGTATCCACTAATTGTTTAATCTTTATTTTCGTAATGTAAAATTAAAACTAACATGAAAAAATTATTAATTGTAAGTGCATTAATGCTTGGTTTAACACAATGTAAAAAAGAGGATGCAAAAGCACCAGATCCAGAATTTAATGCTGCTAATGTTGCAGGTACATATAAAATCACTGGTCTTGTTATCACAGCTGGAGGAATAGACCAAGATGTTTATGCAACACAATACCCTGCTTGTAACAAAGACGATAATCATATTTTTACAGCAGCAGGCAATTACACCTTAATGGATATTGGATTACAATGTACGCCACCAACTGCAACAGTTACAGGCACTTACTCAGTTATTGCAACTCCATCAAAAAAAATTACTTTTAATGGCAAAACTTACGAAGTAGTTACTTTCACAGCCTTATCTATGGTAGTTTCAGAAAATATTAGAGTTACAGTTGGCACAAATACTTTTGATGCTGTACAAAAACTTACACTTACTCGTCAATAAATCTTAAATCAATATTTAATTAAAGCCCTTAACAAATAGTTGAGGGCTTTTTTGTTGCCCCCATTATTATTTTCATCTCTTACCATGCAAATCCTACATTTGCAAACTTTAAAAAATTACACAAGTGAAGTATAGTAAAGAAATTAATCGTCGTAGAACTTTTGCCATTATTTCTCACCCCGATGCTGGTAAAACTACCCTAACAGAAAAATTTCTATTATTTGGTGGAGCCATTCAAACTGCTGGAGCTGTAAAAAGCAATAAAATTAAAAAACATGCTACCAGCGATTTTATGGAAATTGAACGCCAACGTGGTATCAGTGTTGCTACTAGTGTAATGACTTTCGAATATAAAGGCCATCTTGTTAATTTATTAGATACACCCGGCCATAAAGATTTTGCTGAAGATACCTACAGAACTTTAACTGCTGTTGATAGTGTAATTTTAGTGGTTGATAGCGTAAATGGTGTTGAAGACCAAACTCGCAGACTAATGGAAGTTTGCCGAATGAGAGATACGCCTGTAATTGTTTTTATAAACAAAATGGACCGTGATGGAAAAAACAGGTGGGATTTGCTCGAAGAAATTGAAAAAGAATTAAAAATTAGTTTACACCCCATGACCTGGCCAATTAATAGTGGCAAAGATTTTAAAGGTGTTTACGATATTCATAACAAAGGATTAGTGCTATTTAGTGCCAACACAAAAGCTGATGACGAAGATGTTTTAGAAATTGAAGATATTAACGACAGTTTACTAGACGAAAAAGTTGGTGATAAAGATGCTGCTTTACTAAGAGAAGATGTTGAATTAATTGAAGGTGTAAATGGCAGTTTGGTTACTGAGGATTATTTGGCTGGTAAAATTGCTCCTGTATTTTTTGGTAGTGCCGTAAATAATTTTGGCGTTAGGGAAATGCTAAACACCTTTATTGAAATTGCACCTACACCTTTAGACAGAGAAACTAGCGTAAGAAAAGTAGCTGCACACGAAGAAAAATTTAGTGGTTTTATTTTTAAAATACATGCCAACTTAGATCCAAAACATAGAGATAGAATTGCATTTTTAAGAGTTTGTAGTGGCAAGTTTGAACGTAATACTTATTATCACCATGTAAGACTAGATAAAGATGTACGCTTTAGCAATCCTTATTCTTTTTTAGCTCGAAGCAAAGATGTAATTGAAGATGCTTATCCAGGTGATGTAATTGGATTATTTGATACCGGAAATTTTAAAATTGGCGACACACTTACACAGGGCGAAAATTTTTATTACACCGGAATTCCAACTTTTTCTCCAGAAATTTTTAAAGAATTGGTAAACAAAGACCCCATGAAAACTAAGCAACTCGAAAAAGGGGTTCAACAACTTACAGATGAAGGGGTTGCTCAACTTTTTACCCAACATGGTGGTAACAAAAAAATTATTGGTTGCGTGGGTGAATTACAGTTTGAAGTAATACAATACCGTTTGTTGCAAGAATATGGTGCAGCTTGTGAATTTAGAACTTTACCTTTTTATAAAGCATGTTGGCTTACTAGTAAAGATGCTAAAAAATTAGATGATTTTTTAAGATTTAAGCAACAAAATAGTGCATTAGACAAAGATGAAAATCCGGTGTATTTAGCTCAAAGTGAATGGTTTTTAAATACAGAAATTTCCAACAACCCCGATATTACTTTTCATTTTACAAACGAAGTACACAAGTAGGTTTTCATTTGCTAAACAATGGATTTAACAGAATTAAATTAAAAAACGCTGTATTGCAAAATTGTTTTTTGCAATACAGCGTTTTAAAAAGTTATAATCTTTAAACCTTAAAAATCATCTTCGCCTAATTCATTGCTTTCAGTAGCTATAGAATCACCATTTTCGTCTTCTTCTCCAAATCCTTCTGCTCCTTTTTGTAAATCATATTTTTCTTCTATATCGCTAAATCTATCACCTAAAATTGTTTTAGTTCCATATTGTGGTGGCCCTATACCTTCTACCCTAGTAACACATGGATAATCTAGCCTTATATTTTCATCTTTTTCAATGCCAATTAGCTCAATTAAAAAAGTCCACTTTTTCTCAAAATCATATTGATAAATAAACTTTTGATTGGTTTCTTTTACCTCGCTACCAATAGTAGTTTCACTCATCAGTAAGGGCGGTGCAACATATTCTTTATCATAAACTTCAAAAGTAATTTCTCTGCCTTGTTGCCAATTATCGTTGCTTCTAAAAAAAGTAGCAGCGTGCTTATTATCAAACTCCCATGCTTTTAAAATGGCAAAATGTAGCTGCTCAAATTTTTGCTTATGTATAATGGCAATATCTCTATAAACCGCCTCATCTTCTTCTAAAGAAACCCTAAACTTTAAAACTGCCATAACTATTTTTTTTGCAATATACAGTTGCTAAATGTTTCTATTGCATTACAAATAAAATGTGAATAAATTCAACACAATTTAATTAAATACAGTTTTAGCTTGCTCTAACTCAGGCAGCACATTATAAAAATTAGCGATTGTATTGAGAACCTCTTCAACAACTGTATCAGGACAACTAGCTCCACTCGTAATTAAAAAATGAACTTCCTCTTTTTGGGGCAAATAGTTTGTAATTAATGTCAACTCTTTAGTTCTCCAATTGCAATTTAAAATTTCATTTTTATTAAGAAGTTTATTTGCATTGTCAATAAAATAAGAAGGCAATACGGCTTCACACAATTCAACTAAATGGCTCGAGTTGCTGCTATTACTGCCACCAATAATAAATGCAGCATCGGCTTTAGTTTGCAACAATTCTTTAACTGCTGTTTGATTATCGTTGGTAGCGTAGCAAAGCGTATCTCGAGTATCTGCAAAACGTTCTTGAACGTTGGTGGCATCTAAGTTATGTTGCTTTACTATCAATTGTTTTAAATAATCACTTATTGCCTGTGTATCTGTAGCTAATTGAGTAGTTTGATTAATAACACCAATTTTTTGCAAATCTTTCTCTACATCAAATCCCTCGCTATACCTTCCTTTAAATTCATTGTAAAAACTTGAACTTTCTTTTTCACCCGTAATATATTTTCCTAGTTCTATAGTTTCGGTCATATCATTTACAACTACAGTGGGTGTATGTATTGAAGCATGTGAAAATGTAGCCCTTGTTTCTTCGTGTTGGGGTTTACCGTGCACCACTATACTAAAACCTTTTTTAGCAATTTGCTCGCCTCTATTCCAAACTTTTTCAACAAATGGGCAAGTTGTGTTATACTTTTCAATGGCAATTCCTTTTTCTGTTAGTAATTTTTCAATAGCCAAGGTTGTACCAAATGCAGGGATAATTACAACATCATCTTTAGTTAAACTATCAAATGAAATTAATTGCTTACCGTAAGTGTCTTGCAAAAACTGCACTCCCAAATTTTGTAAATGTTCGTTTACTTGAGGGTTATGAATCATTTCACTGAGTAAATAAATACGTTTACCACTGTTTTCTTCGATGGTTTTAAATGCAATTTCAATAGCATTTTCAACACCATAACAAAACCCAAAATGTCGTGCTAAATGAAAATGTACGTTACCTGCAATTATGGTTGTAGGAGAAAAATCTTTTTTAAGTTTATCCGAAGCCTTTCGAGTATTTTTTATAGATGTAATAAAATTACTTCTGTAAACATTAGGTATAGAAAACTGTTTCATAATGTGGCGAAGATAACTGAAATTGGTAGTGCAATAGCTTCGTTAAAAGCTGATTCTATAAATCGAAAACAAAAAAATAGAAAAAACTTAATTAACAATATGTTGATAATTGGTAATCAATATTTTGTATTTGCCTCGTTACATTTATGCCGAGTTTTAAATTGATAGTTTATTTATTGATAATCATAGTTTTTTTGAAGACACTAGGCTGACACATAAGTTACTTTTTTAGTTGACACATTAAATGTTTATTGAAAATTGATTTTATACAATTAATTACTAATTATAAATTAAAGTATATGAAATGGAGAAAATTTAATGGTGAAGTTTTAGAACCTAATATCAAGGAAGCTGTAACAAAAGTTATAAAAAGAGAAACCGAAAACGGCGTAAAACTAAAAGTATGTATTGGCACTGATAGCCAAGTAAAAGGTATTGAAACTGAATTTGCCACTGTAATTGTATTTTTAAGAGAACATGCAGGTGGGTTTATGTATATAGCAAACGAAAAAACAAAACAGCACTTTCATTTAAAAGAAAGGATGCTCACAGAAGTAGCAAAAAGCATTGAAATTGCATACGAACTTTGCGATTTGTTTATTGAATATAATGTTGAAATGGAAGTACATGCAGACATTAACACCAATCCAAATTTTAAAAGTAATGAATCGCTTAAAGAGGCTATGGGCTATATATTAGGCATGGGATTTGCCTTTAAAGCAAAACCCGAAGCCTTTGCAAGTAGTTGCTGTGCCGATAAAGCTTGCAATTAATTTGTACTATTTTAATCCTCGATTACCGGTAACAAATTTGTAAAACTTTGGAGTAAGTTGTTTTAGTAAAAACCCTACAGCAACACTTCCAAAAATTAAAATAAACGACTCTATAAAATAGGTAGCAATTCTATGATGTGGGTATCCTTCAAAATACTTTCGTGCTGCATACATACCATAAACAACTAAGGGTGCATGTAATACATAAATCATAAACGAATAGCTACTCAATTGTACAAACATTTTTTTGCTCATACACCATTTAACAAGTGCATCACTCCCAAACCAAGCAAAAACAAGCCCACTGAAAACTGTTATTTTATGCAGAACATGTATAATAGGAAAATAAAATTGTGGTATATGTTCACTAAAAACTAGCAATGTTTTAAAAACAGCAACTACAAAAAATACTATACCCCATAACGTAGGATTTAATAGCTTTTTGGGTTTACTAATATCAAAATTTACTTTTTGCATCCATACCCCAATTGAAAAGAAAAGTAATCCTTCGCTTTCAATGAAATATAAACTTATTTGTGCAAACCAAGCCAAAACAAGTATTGTAAAATAAACATACTTTACCCATCTATGCATCACACACCATCTGATTGCCAAATAGAGTACATTGTACATAAATAACACCCTCAAAAACCAAAGTTGATAGGCAGGTGGATTAAATATCCAAGTCAATAACCATTCGTACCACTTATATTGTTGCAAAAGATTACGTTTTTCATCAACCCACATCATATTACTTGCTTCTACAAATGGTTTTGTAAATGGTATTAGTTCTAAACCTAATGTAAGTAACAAACTAAATGCACCCCAAATAAAATAAGGTAGCAACACTGTTTTAAACCTTTGAAACACTCTTGCTTTATAGGTTGTTTTTGTATCGCTTAATGCAAATAAATATCCACTGATTATAAATAACATTGGTATTCTAAATCGCAACAATCCATTGCTCAATAAATATTGTATAAATGCATTAAAAGTAAGTGGCTCTTCGGGTATGGTAGTGCTTTGTAAATAAGAATATTTTAAGTTGTAAGCATGTACAAATACCAAAAAAAACATGGATACAAAACTCCAAAACTTAAATTTTTGGCTATTAAAAACAGTTAACATGATAATTGATTTTTGATTTGTTGAAACAAGTATAGCAACGCATCAATTGAAGAGCAACGCTTTTTATTCAAATTGCATGTGTGATGGATGAATGGCCAATTTTTAGTTATACATTAAGCTACATCCTCGCAAATCACTATTATCCAATCTACCTAAAACTTCAAAACTTCCATCCTCATACACAATACCTACATCATCTGTAGCAATAAAGCTACAACTATGCACATTAGCCAAATCAATGATATTCAAAATTCCTTTTCCAGTAGTATGTATAGTTAAAGGGTCGTCTTCACTTCTTACTAAAACTTTCATCCAAGGTGGGCAAACAAATCTTCCATCTTTAGTTGCATAAGCTTGCGACAAAAGCTCTGTCATGCCATACTCACTATGTATTGTATTACAATTAAATTGTTGTTGCAAATAATGATGAACTTCATGCCTTAGCATTTCTTTTTTCCTTCCTTTCATTCCTCCTGTTTCCATAACAATGGTGTTGTTCAAGGATATAGGAAATTGCTCTGCAAAATCTAGTAAAGCATAGGTTACACCAATTAATAATGTAGGCTGTTTTAATGCTTCAAGTTCAGATAAAGTTTGATGCAATTCACTAAAATTATGCAAATAAAAATTACTTTTTTTGTGGTTAGATGTGGCAATAAAATTATTTACCATATATACAAGTGAAGAGTTATTTCTTTCTAAATAAGAGGGCAATAAGCCTAGTATACAATAGTCTGAAATTCTTCCATAAAAAAGCTCAAAAGCTTGGGTAAAACTCTGTATGTAAATTTGCTCATCTTGTACAAAATGCTTACTGTTGATGGTTGTTGTTGTACCACTGCTTTCAAAAACGAGATGAGGAGTAAGCATTTCTTTTTGAAACAATGTATGAGTTTTAAAAAAGCTGATAGGTAAAAATCTAAACTCGTGTAATTGCAGCAAATCGGATGATGATGTTTTTTTTTGTAAACTTTTAATTTTTCTATCCCAGCTACCAAAAACTTGTATCTGATTAATTTGATAATCAAAAATTTCGTTGGCTAATTCCAAGAAATTAACATTTTGATTAAAAATTTTTTCGCTCCAAGAAATATTATGATTTAAAGTTGACAACGTTTAATTACATTTGTTTTTACAAAGCAAAAATATGAAGTCGTACACTATAATAGCATCTATACTTATTGGTTTAATTTTTTACGCTTGTAGCAAAACCTCTTACACTACAAAACCTCAACTTAAAGTAAAAAAAATCAATAGAACAACTTTAAATAATCAACAAGATTTAGTAATTGAATTAGAATTTACAGATGCTGAGGGTGATATACAAGATACAATTTGGTATCAAAGAATTTCAAAAATTTGTCCAACTCAACCAGGTGTAAATGTTAGCGATAAATTCAAAATACCAAATGTTGAAACTACTTCTAACCAAAAAGGTATTTTTGAATTTAAGTTTTTATATGGTGCTTTGCAAACAGGTTTCATAACTTTAAATGGTTGCTCTAATAAAAACGATACCAGCTATTTTAAATTTTGGATGAAAGACAAAGCAAAAAATTATAGCGATACCATAACAACCGAAAACATTGTATTCATTAAATAATTGTGTTTCAAAAATTCATCAATTGGTTTCAGTTTACAAACATATTTATAGCATTATGTGCTGTAAGTTTCAGTATTGCCAATTTGAGTTTTTTTAGCGAGCTTAAAACTCCTAAATTACTATTCATCACCATTTTTTTAGGTGTAGTTTGGTATTACAATTTAGCCTATCAAAAAATAATAGTTACCAATCAAAATTCCAACCAAAGAACATTATGGTTTGTTGCACATAAAAAGCAACTATTTACCATCCAAGCTATATTACTTTCATGCATTGCAATTTTTTGTTTTATACTATCTCCAAACCTTGCAAACTTTTTCGATTTTACTACCTTTTGGCATCAACTATTTTTAGTTAGCTTTATTATCATTGGTCTGTTATATAACTTTGGCTTAATAAATAAAAGTTCTTCTATTTCTATAAGAAAAATTGCCTTTTTAAAACCATTGTTTATTGGTTATGTATGGATGGGTGTAACATTAGTTTTCCCGTTTGTTTTTAATGCTATTTCAAATCATCAAATTCTAAATTTTAATTATAAATTTTGGATAATATTTACTGAAGGTCTTTTTTTTATTACATTGTTAGCAATATTGTACGATGTAAAAGATTTTGAAGCAGATAATGCTGTTAGCTTAAAAACTTGGGTAGTAAAATTGGGCATAAATAAATTACATGAAAGATTAATTTTGCCAGCTATAGCACTTGCTATTGCAGCAATTTTTATGTTACTTCAAATGCAATTGTTAAATAATAAAATAGCAATTACTATTATTTTAAGCTACCTCATTATAGTATTAATATCCAAAATAATTCAACAAAAAAAATCAATAATTTGGCACCTTACGCTAATTGATGGAGTCATTTTGCTCAAATCAGTTGCTTTAATACTTTTAAATAAAATTTAAACATCAAATTGTTTTTATAAATTTACACATTAAATGTAATAAGTACATGACGATTTCTATACCAGATTTTTCATTATCACCTCATATAGACCAAGTTGGAGTGGAAGAAAGAGCAAGCCGTTTTACAAAACGTTCTATTAAAGACGCAACAAAAATTAATGGCTTAAAGTTGGCTTTGAATATGATTGACCTTACCACTTTAGAAGGTAAAGACACAAAAGGAAAAGTGCAACAGCTTTGCTACAAAGCTCAACACTTACACGACTCATATCCAGATTTGCCAACTGTTGCTGCTGTTTGTGTATATCCTAGCATGGTTAAAATTGCAAAACAAGCTTTGGGAAGCAGTGGTGTAAAAGTGGCTGCGGTGGCAACTGCTTTTCCTAGTGGCCAAGCTCCTCGAGATGTAAAAATTAGAGATACAAAATTTGCTGTGGCAGAAGGTGCAGATGAGATTGATATGGTGATTAGTCGTGGTAAATTTTTAGAAGGCGAATACAATTTTGTGTTTGATGAAATAGCTGCTATTAAAGATGCTTGTGGCAATGCAAGATTGAAAGTTATTTTAGAAACAGGCGAATTAGTAACCTATGATAAAGTTCGTAAAGCCAGCGACATTGCAATGTATGCAGGTGCCGATTTTATTAAAACGAGTACAGGAAAAATTCAGCCTGCTGCAACAATGCCTGTTACTTTGGTAATGCTAGAAGCTATCAGAGATTTTTATTATAAAACAGGAAAAAAAATTGCCATGAAACCGGCAGGAGGAATTAGCAAAGCCAAACAAGCATTGCATTATTTAGTAATGGTACAAGAAACTCTAGGCTCAGGGTGGATGAATAATGAGTGGTTTAGATTTGGTGCAAGTAGCTTGGCAAACGATGTGTTGATGCAGTTGGAAAAACAAAGAACAGGGGTGTATCAGTCAGCGAATTACTTCAGTTTGGATTAGTTGTAAAAGTTTAAGAGGTTACAAAGGTTCAATAAGTTGAAAACGTTTTCAACCTTTAAAACCCTTTAAACGTCTTGAACTTATCTAACTTTTTGAACTTATAAAACTTAAAATTGTATGGCTACAATAAATTCATTTGAAGATATTATTTCTTGGAAAGAAGCAAGAGTATTAAATGAAAATATTGGGAAGTTGATTGATAGTGGAAGGTTTAAACAAAATTATAGATTAATAAATCAAATAGAAGGAAGTGCAGGTTCTATTATGGATAATATTGCAGAAGGATTTGAGCGTGGAGGGAATAGAGAGTTTATACAATTTCTATATATTGCAAAAGCCTCTTGTGGTGAATTTAGGTCGCAGTTATACAGAGCATTTGATAGAAAACTAATATCTAAAGAAGAATTTGAAATATTCTCTGTTCACGCAAAAAAGATTAGTTCATTAATACAAAAATTGATAACATATTTACAAAATTCAGAAGAAAAAGGAATAAAATATAAAGCAAGGGAAAATAAATAAAGTTCGAAAGGTTTAAGAATGTTCAAATGGTTTGAAAAGTTAAAGAGGTTCCGAAAGCCGAAAACGTTTATCAACATTTTAAACATAAGTAACTTATTAAACCTTTTCAACCTATTAAACCTTTTCAACTTCTTAAAATTATTAGATAATGGCAAAAG
>JBMLOR010000202.1:31856-34891 GCA_049242865.1 Chitinophagaceae bacterium
TTTTCAACCTATTAAACCTTTTCAACTTCTTAAAATTATTAGATAATGGCAAAAGCAAAAAATAATACAATTAAATTAGAGTTTGATACAAAGTATGCCCCTGCACCAGAAAGCAAAAGCAGTGCAACCATCAAACCTAAATATGATTTGTTTATAAATGGTAAGTTCGAAAAACCATCAAGCAAAAAGTATTTCGATACTATTAATCCTGCAACTGAAGAAAAGTTGAGCGAAGTAGCTGAAGCTAATGCAACAGACGTTGACAAAGCAGTTAAAGCTGCACGAACTGCTTACGATAAAACTTGGAGTAAACTCCCAGCGAAAGAAAGAGCAAAATATATTTATCGCATAGCACGTATGATTCAAGAACGTGCAAGAGAGTTTAGTGTAATTGAAACTTTAGATGGTGGTAAAACCATCAGAGAAAGTAGAGATATTGATGTGCCATTGGCAGCCAATCACTTTTTTTATTACGCAGGTTGGGCAGATAAATTAGAGTATGCTTTTCCAAATAAAAAAATTTCACCTTTAGGTGTTGCAGGACAAATTATTCCTTGGAATTTTCCTTTATTAATGGCTGCATGGAAAATTGCTCCTGCTTTGGCAACAGGCAATACAGTTGTTTTAAAGCCTGCAGAAACCACGCCATTAACTGCTTTAAAGTTGGCTGAAATTATTCAAGAAAGTGATTTGCCACCGGGTGTTGTAAATATTATTACAGGAGCGGGTGCAACTGGTGCTGCCATTGTAAATCATCCTGATATTAATAAAATTGCTTTCACAGGAAGCACTAATGTTGGAAAAATTATTCAACATGCAGTTGCAGGAACTGATAAAAAAGTTACACTTGAATTGGGTGGTAAAGCAGCGAATATAATTTTTGATGATGCCCCGCTCGACCAAGCTGTTGAAGGAGTGATTAACGGAATTTTCTTTAATCAAGGACATGTTTGTTGTGCAGGTTCTCGATTGTTTGTGCAAGAAAGTGTATACAAACAAGTGCTTCAAAAACTGAAAGATAGAATTGAAACTTTACTTGTTGGTGACCCATTAGATAAAAATACTGATATTGGAGCTATTAACAGTAAAGAGCAATTAGCAACCATTCATAAATACATTAATATTGGTAAAAAAGAAGGTGCTGAAATGTTTGAAAGTAGCTGTGCCTTGCCAAAAAAAGGATTCTTCTGTCGCCCAACCTTGTTTACCAACGTAGCACAAAGTAGTAGAATTGCACAAGAAGAAATTTTTGGCCCAGTATTAACAATACAAACTTTTAGAACTGATGATGAAGTAATTGAAAAAGCCAACAATACGCCATTTGGTTTAAGTGCAGGTGTTTGGACTGATAAGGGTTCTAAAATATTTAACCTCACCACTAAAATGCGTGCAGGTGTGGTTTGGGCAAATACTTACAACAAGTTCGATCCTACCTCTCCATTTGGTGGTTATAAAGAAAGTGGCTTTGGCAGAGAAGGTGGATTACATGGTTTAGGGGCTTATTTAAATCTATAATCTTATAACTTATCAATTTGTACATTATATACATAACAATAGCAGCCCAAAGGCTGCTATTGTTTATTCTCCATCAAGCATATTTTGCTTTTTAGGTTTTCGCCATTGGTTGGTTTCTGCACCACACATTTTTACAATTTTTGGTGTAAACTTTCCAACAATATCAACTAGCTCTTGTTGCGATTGCATTACTAAATTGATGTCTTTGTAAGCAAAAGGTGCTTCATCCAATCCTCCACCCAAAAGTTTTACTTGGTGTTTTTTTAACTCTTCATTTAAAGCATTTTGAGTAATAGATTGTAAGGCCTTGCTTCTACTCATTTGTCTTCCTGCACCATGTGATGCTGAATTTACAGAAGCCACTTCACCCCTTCCTTTTACTATAAAACCATTGGCAGTCATAGAACCAGGAATAATTCCCAATACATTTTTTCCTGCAGGTGTTGCACCTTTTCTATGCACAATTACTTCTTCACCATTATACATTTCTTTCCAAGCAAAATTGTGATGATTCTCTACCATTTTTATAGGTTTTCGCCCTAACTGCTTGGCTATTTTTTGATGGATGATGTGGTGACAAGCACTTGCATAATCACCAGCTAAATTCATTGCCAACCAATACTCTATGCCTTCTTGTTCATCAAGCGTTAGCCAAGCTAAATTTTTTGCTTCGTCTGGCAAACACCTTTTTTCTTTGGCAATTTTGGTATAATGATTAGCAATATTAGCACCCAAAGCCCTAGAACCAGAGTGCGACAATAAGCCTACATAAGTACCAGCTTCTACACCCAACACCTCATCTTTTTCAGCAATATCTACTATACCAAATTCTACAAAGTGATTACCAGAACCAGAAGAACCCAATTGTCGCCAAGCCCTACCCTGCAAGCCTTTCAGCAATTCTATTTCATTAAATAAATGGCTTTCCATTACTTCATGATCTTCAGCTTGCACAAACTGTGCACCACTTCCAAATAAGGTTGCTTCCCCAAGTTCTCTTACAAAAAAACTTTCTCTTTGAACTAAATCTTTAACATCAATATCAAAAATGCTCAGGCACATTCTGCAACCTATATCAACACCCACACCATAAGGAATGACTGCATTTTTAGTTGCCAACACACCACCAATAGGCAAACCATAGCCATGATGAGCATCAGGCATTAAAGCACCTGCAACACTTATAGGCAATTTGGCAGCAGTATACATTTGATGCAATGCACCTTCTTCAATATGCTCAGCTCCATAAATAGTAAAGTTGATGCCTTTTGCATTTAACGAAATCGTGGCTCCATCTTTATCTTCTTTTGGCAATAACCTTTCTGCTATCACACTTAATATGGCATCGTTTTTATATTCTATTGGGCTAGCCAATACTTTTTGTAATAACGCCATCACGTCCTCCTTTTTACTATGTTTATAATGCTTTTCCATTGTATTCATTACAATAGGAATAATTGGGCTTTCAGGAAATCCTATTGCCCTTAATTCTTTTGCGTTTATTTTTAGTTTCATTTTTT
>JBMLOR010000203.1:0-7352 GCA_049242865.1 Chitinophagaceae bacterium
GTTGGCTTGGTGAGCCGTTACCTCACCAACTACCTAATCAGACGCACACCCATCAACAAGTGCCGAAGCTTTAATATCATAAAGATGCCTCTATAATATATTATGGGGTATTAATCCAAATTTCTCTGGGCTATTCCCCGCTTGAAGGAAGGTTGTGTACGTGTTCCGCACCCGTTTGCCGGTCGCCATCAAGTATTGCTACTCATGCTGCCCCACGACTTGCATGTATTAAGCCTGCCGCTAGCGTTCATCCTGAGCCAGGATCAAACTCTCCATTGTAAATGAGTTTTGACCAAGGCTATTTCTCATTGAAAAATAACGTTGATTTAAATATAATTGTGCTATAAAACCTTACAAGTTATTATTATCATAAATAATAATTGCTGCTATTACTTTCAAACTTTCAAAGAACTTAACACTTTACAGTGTTTTGATGATAATTTAGAGTTAACTAATTTGTATCAAATTTTCTATTTTTTTTGAACTCTTTTTTTGAATCGGAGTGCAAATGTAGAAGCTTTTTTTTAATTTCCAAATATTTTTTTATTTTTTTTAAAAATATTTTTTTGCTTCTGAATTATTAAGAACTATTGTTTTTTTTGGGAGTGCAAAGATGAGATTTAATTTTAAACTACCAAATTTATTTTCAATTTTTCTTTACTTTTTTTTCTGTGAACTTTGTTTGTTTTGCTTTCTTTTTTCAGAAGCGGAGTGCAAATGTAGAAGCTTTTTTTTAACTACCAACTTTTTTTTAAATTTTCATCAAATTATTTTACTAGTAACAATGCCAATGCTTATGGATACTGCATTTGACCAATAAAATATTTTTTTTAAAATTGATAAAAACCTAAAAGCATCTTAATTAAGATGCTTTTAGGTTGGCTATAATGATGTTTTTATCTAAATACTTTAATTGATATTATTCTTCATCTAATTCTACTTCTAACATTCCTAGCTTGTGACCATGATCTAAACAGCCGCTAATGTACTTGTACGAAGGCGTTGCATTAATTATTAATCGACCTTCTCTCTTTTCGCCAATCATTTTTGCCTGTAATCGTAACCTTTCATTTGCAATTGACTTTCTTAACAATTGATCTTTTTCTCTATCAAAATAAATAGTGCCATCAACAATAGTATATAAAACTTTAGCATATATACTTAATGGGTTATCGCTCCATAGAACAATGTCAGCATCTTTCCCAACTTTTACACTTCCAACTTTACTTTCAACCCTCAGCATCTTTGCAGGATTTATTGTAACCATTTTCCATGCCTCTTCTTCACTTATGTTGCTATATTTTACACTTTTTGCAGCTTCTTGGTTTAATCTTCTTGCCATTTCAGCATCATCACTATTTATTGCCACATTTACACCAACATTGTGCATGATTGCTGGATTGTATGGAATTGCATCTTGAACTTCAAGCTTATATGCCCACCAATCGCTAAATGTTCCTGCATTTGCTCCATGTGCCTTCATTTTATCGGCAACTTTATAACCTTCTAAAATGTGTGTAAAGGTGTTTACTTTGAAACCAAACTTTTCTGCAACTCTCATGGTGCTCGTAATTTCGCTTTGAAGATAACTATGGCAGGTAATAAATCTTTTATTATTCATAATTTCCACTAAAGCATCTAACTCTAAGTCTCTGCGAATAGGTGCTACATTAGGATTTGTTTTAACAGCTATATTATATGCCTTTATACTTGTTTCATAATCTTTGGCTCTTGTAAACGCATCCAATAATACTTGTTCTACTCCCATTCGTGTATCAGGAAATCTATTATTGCCTTGTGATGAAGCCGTTCTTTTCACGTTTTCGCCTAAAGCAAATTTGATAAACCCTGGCCATTCTTTAAATTGAATTTCATCATCGTTTTTACCCCAACGCAACTTAATTAATTGTGTTTGTCCGCCAATAGTATTTGCACTACCATGTAATATGTGAGAAGATGTAACCCCTCCACTTAATTGACGATAAATATTAATATCATCTGGGTCGAGATTGTCTTTAATTCGTACTTCAGCGGTAACAGTTTGTCCGCCTTCATTTATTGAAGTAGTTGCAATGTGGCTATGCTCATCAATTATTCCTGCTGTTAAGTATTTTCCTGTTGCATCAATTATCTTGGCATTATCATCTTTCAAGTCTTTTCCTATTTTACTAATTTTTCCATCTTTTAAAAGCACATCTGTATTTAGTAACACTGCATCTTTTTCGCTGGTCCAAACTGTTGCGTTTTTAAATAAAATAGTTTCTTGTTTAGGAATGTTGCTTGCTGTAACACCGTATGCTGCAAAGGGAAAAATAGTTTCGCCCAATTTAGGCAAACTTTTTGGTTTAGTGCTATCGACTTGCTTTGTACTTGTACTTACTAAGGTAGCCTTCCAAAAGAGCACATTACCTAAGCTATCTACGCCTGTACCTTGCCATACATCTCCATTATTTACCCCACTTAATCGTGTACTATTTGCAGTAGCAACAACAGAAGGAGTTGCAATGCTTCTGTTTCCCCCAAAAGCCCCTGGTCTTCTTCTTGTAGATGGAGCAAATACTAATTTTACCATTTTTCCATCGTAGGTGAACTTTACAGGCATGGTATCTTTGCCCATGATGCTTACATCTGTTGTAGATTTTATTTCTAGTTTATAGTTGTTGGATTCGCCCAATTTATTTTCAATAACTACATCATAAATATTTCCATTTATTGCATACCAGTTATCGTCTTTTACAACATACTTTTCGCCTTGTACATAATTGTAGTGTATTGTTGTTTTATCATTAAAAATATTACCATCTGTAATTAAAAAGTTTGCCAATTTACCTGATTCTAGACTTCCTACTTTATCATAAACATTAAGCATACTTGCAGGATTTTTTGTAAGTGCTTCTAAAGCTGTTTTTTCTGTAAGACCATACTCAATTGCTTTTCTTAAATTAGAAATAAATGTTTTGGCATCACGAACATCAGAACTAGTTAAAGCAAAATTTATACCTGCTTTTTCTAAGATAGCAGGATTTGTAGGTGCTAACTCCCAATGTTTCATATCGGCAAGACTAACTAATCTAGCATCATTAGGATCTTCAATATCTTGTGCTATTGGATAGTTTAAACTAACAATCATGGAAGATTTTGTTGCTGCAACATCCTCAATTCTTTGATACTCCTTACCAGTAGCTTTGATTATATATTGCACTCCAAACTCTTTGGCAATTCTGTTTGCTCTTAATACATTCCAAACTTCATTAGCTCCACGTGGTAATGGCTCGAAAATCTGAGGAAGTGATTGATTGTTGTTAAAACTTTGCAAGCTAATGTTTACACCTTCACCTGCAGGGTTACTTTTATACCATGATGCATCTAAATAAGTTTGTCGTAACAATGCAATTACACCCATTAAACTACTGGGATAACTTTGAGTACTTGTACCTGCAGCAAAGCTTAAATGCTGACTAGCACGCTCTTTAAGTATTACAAAGTTTTCTTTGCTATTTGCCAAAGTTACCACAGTGCCTGTTCCTCTAATTATACCATCTTTTTGATGTGTAAGTACTGAACCAAAACCAACTTCTCTTAATTGTTTGGCTTTAGCCTCATCGGTATTAAATATCTTGTAGCCTTCCACTTCTGGTTTTAAAGCTTGGTTCCAACCATAAGCACCTTTTGTATTGCTATTAAATTGAGCTGGTGCACCAAAATTAAAAGGTGTTTGAGAACGTTGTGGGGCAGTAATTCCATAATCACTATAAATATCAATAAATGATGGATAAATAAACTTACCAGTACAATTTACAACTACTGCATCGCTAGGTATTGAAACATTTTTTCCTATTCCAATAATTTTACCTTCTCTAATCAAAATTGTAGCATTGTAGATAGTTGTAGAAGCATCTTGAACTATAGTTGCGTTTGTAAAAGCAAAACAATTTGCACGCTTATCGGCAATTCCATTTGTATAAAATGTTTCTTGTGCTTGAGTAGTTATAAAAAAACAAACAGCAAAAAATGACACTAGTAATCTCATGTTAAAACTTTTTAAGAGCGGAAGTTAAGGAATGAGATTGTTACATATACTAAAAGTGCATTTATTTATATTTTAATTTAACGGAAATCACAAAATTAAAATTGCTTATTGCACTTTCAACATTGGTTTTACAGCCTGATGAGTGAGATTTTGAAGCCTAGCATAATAAATGCCTGTTGGCAAATTAGTTGAATCGAATTTTATAGTGTAATTGCCAGGTGATGCATAGTTGGCATCTAACAAAGTTTTTACTAATTGTCCACTTGTATTAAGAATTTGAATTAAGGTATGACCACCTGTAGTATTAAAATTAATTGTAGTTGTATTTGTGAATGGGTTTGGATAATTGGTAATTAGTTCTATTCCATTAAAATTAGGAATTGGTTTATTGCATCCTTTACTATTTAATAATGGCAATTGTTGAAAGTTCTTAAGCATAATTTGTTGCAAAGCAAGTTCATCAACACAAAGCCAATTGGTTAAAAGTGTTGCATAAATACTTCGAAAATCGTATTGAAACGGAATATTATCATTTACAGACGCTGTGGTTGGAATAATTGGATTATTGCCTAAAACTCCACCAAGCACATTTTTTCCAAACACAAAACAAGGAGCAGCAGCACCATGATCCGTTCCTGTGCTTGCGTTACTTTTTATTCTACGTCCAAATTCGCTAAAAGTAAAACCAACCACACGTTCATCTATTTTCAAAAATTCTAGATCATCTTGAAAAGCTTTGATGGCATCACTAACATTTTTTAGTAAGGTTGCATGAACTCCTGTGGTTTTATCTGTTGAATTTACTTGATTGGCATGATTATCAAAACCTCCATAACTTACCATATAAACTTTTGTTTTCAATCCTCCCTTAATTAATCTAGCTACAATTTTAAGTTGATCGGCCAATGAATTATTTGTTGGATAAGTGTTTTGTTTTGTAACAGCATTGGCTGCATCTTTTACAACATTGGCATAAGCTTGTGTTTGCTTTGCCATGTTACGAACAAAAGTTAACTCTTTACCTGCAGGTGTTGCAGGTGCAGGATCTTGAATGTTGTTTACTAAACTGTAAAAACTTGAAGGATTACTAATACTCATTCCCATATTTACAGCAGGGCCTTGCAAAGTAAGCGATGCAATTGAACCAATTTGAATAGCTAATGGGTCTGGATTGCTGGCATTTGGATAACCATTTGGATAGTTAGGATATTCGTTAGTTAAAAATCTTCCTGCCCAGCCAGTATTTACATAAGCATTACTATCACTAGCACTCATCCAAATATCTGTTGCTCTAAAATGACTAAAATTTGGGGTAGGATAGCCAACTGCTTGTATCACTTTTAGCTGTCCTTTTTTATATAATGTTTCAAGCCCTGTCATACTAGGATGAAGCCCAACCTTTTTATCTGGATTTAATGCCAATACTTTATCTTCTGGAATAAAAATATTTTGCCTTGCATTTACATAGTTACTAAAATATTCTAATGGAATTACTGTATTTAATCCATCATTTCCTCCATTTAACTGAATAATCACCAACACATTATCATTTAAAATAGTTGGTGCATTTAATGCAGCAGCTAATGCAAATTCTGCACCCATAGCTTTTACAGAAAAGCCATTGATGAATGATGGAATTAATGTACTGCCGATTAATGATTTTTTGAGGAAATCGCTTCTGTTCATTTCTTTAAAATTTCTTAATGAATATTTAATTAGCTCAATTGATATTCTGCCAAATTCATGAGGTATTTATATAATTCTCTCAACTTAGTTTTAACATTATTTGCATTTGCTGTATTGTTTGGATTAGCAATGAATGTATTCCAAGCATCAGTCCAATAATAATCTTGCGACTGACCACTGAGCAAAATGTCTTTTTTAATTTGAGCCTTTGCAGTAGCAGATAATGGCAAACGATACAAGTAAAGTATACTTTCGTCTATTAGTATGTTAGGATTACCAGGATTACTTAATTTTTTTGCAAACTCTACACCATCAATTTGAATTTTAAAACTATTTAAAGTGTATCCATTTACAATCATGGTATCTGTGAACTGATTTCTTTTAGGGAGTGTATCTGCACTAATCCAAGATTGATAATATTGGGGCTCTTGGTAATAAGCTTTCCATCCACTTACATCTGGAGGGTCGCCAAAACTTTGTTGCATGTTATTTGTCCATGTAACCAAATAATTACAATGCCCATAAAATTTTACATAGTCGCTTTCTGGAGGAAATTGAACACCAAACTCTCTACACATACCAATTACTAAATCAATAGGGCTTTTGATTTGACAACCTTTTACTTGTATATCAAAAAAGTGTTCGCTTTTAAATAAAGCTAATAAAACTGGGCGAACTTCGTAATTATTGTTACGCAACAATTGAGCTAAAGGAGCAATGATATTTGCCTCAACAGTAGCATCAATTTCATAGTAAACAAACCAACGATACAATCTTCTACATAAATATTTAGATACTTCTTCAACGCTAAATATCATGTTTATTAAATCGTTTATTTCATCTATACCAGCATTGGCATTGTTACGCCCAACAATTGTTGTATTGTTAAAAAAACTAGAAAATTGCTTGTTTGCTGTATCGTGCAAACTCAATGTAAAATAGCTACTTAAAGTGTTTGCATTATTACGCCACCCTGTTAAAACCCTTGCTGTGGCTTTTACATCATTTTCTGTAAACAAACTATTGGGTCCTTTTCCACAAGTAAACAGCTCTAATAATTCTCTGCCCAAATTTTCATCTGGCGAGTTTTTATTGTTAAGCTGCCCATTTAAATACACCAACATGGCAGGGTCTAATAATAAATCTTTAATAAGATTTTTATAATTACCCCAACTATACGATCGTAGCATATTGAAATGCTTAAAAACATAATTAGCGTTACCAACATCGTTACTCTCTGTTGCCAATAAATTATGCCAAAACAAGGTCATTTTTTCTTGGATAGTTGGCGATTGATTGAGCATTACTCCAATACTCCACTTTTTAAAACTAGCTCTACGCAAAGCATTAACAGTGCCGTCGTTATTCACATTGTTTACCCAAGTTGTTCCTAAAGCAATTGAAGTATCAGGATTAAGTGTTGTAGCAGCGGGAGTATATTCTTTTACGGGTGGGCTAGGAAAAGTTACAGTATCAGGAATTATTTGATTTAAAATTTGAGACAAAGGCAAATTTTTATACAAATCGATATTGGATTTTGTTGCCCCAAAAAGTGTTCTTTTTAGCAAATGCACAACATCGTCGAAATCAAGATTTTCTTTATATGGCGTTAAGCCGCTACTAGGAGGTGGCATAA
>JBMLOR010000204.1:0-1251 GCA_049242865.1 Chitinophagaceae bacterium
TGCTAGGTTCAATTTCTTCAATCGTTAATTTTTCTAAAGCTTTTTTACGAGAAGTTGCCTGTTTACTTTTACTAGCATTGGCAGAGAAACGTGCAATGAAATCTAACAAAGCCTGACGCTTTTCTTCGTTCTTTTTGTTTTTATCATTGATTTGGCGTGCCATTAACTGACTACTCTCGTACCAGAACGAATAGTTACCAGTAAATACTTTTATTTTACTTCTATCAACATCTGCAACGTGCGTACAAACAGCATCTAAAAAGTGACGATCGTGGCTTACTACTAAAACTATGTTTTGATAATCGGCCAAAAAGTTTTCTAACCAACCAATAGTTTCAATATCTAAACCATTGGTAGGCTCATCGAGCAATAAAATATCAGGGTTTCCAAAAAGTGCTTGGGCTAATAACACACGCACCTTCATATTACTTGGAATATCCTTCATTAAACTATGATGAAAAGCCTCTGTAACACCTAAATCTCCTAATAAAGTAGCAGCATCACTTTCGGCAGTATAGCCTCCCATTTCGCCAAACTCAGCTTCTAGCTCACTAGCTTTCATGTAATCATCTTCAGTAGCTTCGGGGTCCATATAAATGGCATCTTTTTTCTCTTGAACTTCCATTAGTTTTTTGTGCCCCATTAAAACAGTTTTTAACACTGTTTCTTCATCAAACTCAAATTGGTTTTGTTTCAAAAAACTCATTCTTTCACCTTTACCAATTTCTACAGTGCCCTTATTAGGCTCAATTTCTCCACTTAAAATTTTAAGGAAGGTACTTTTTCCAGCACCATTTGCCCCAATTACGCCATAGCAATTTCCTTTTATAAAATTGATATTAACCTCATCAAACAACACCCTTTTTCCGTAGGCTAGTGTTATGTTTCTTGCACTTAACATTTTTATTTACAATTTTTTGATTGGTGATTGGTTGATTGAAATCTAGGTTTAAAGTTGCTAGATTTCATACTTTTTACTTTAAAAAAAGTGTGCAAATATAGTAGGGATTGGGTATTTTGGATTGAATATTTATGTTGACAGTGGTATTGGGCATCTACCACAAATAAATCAATTTTTAAGTAAAAAGAAAATGTAGCAGTATTTTTTTGAAGAAAGCAATAATTTACCACAAGTAGCTGTATGAAAGGAAATAAAACTATTCCAGATTATTGGAGTTGATTTTTAAAGGAAAATTCTGATAAAGAATTAGCACCTAAACCACCCCTAACCCCTCCAAAGGAGGGGAATTT
>JBMLOR010000205.1:0-12299 GCA_049242865.1 Chitinophagaceae bacterium
ACCAATTCCACCACCGGGGCTACCTAAAAAAAATCTCGCTACTCAGCGAGATTTTAATGAGCGGAAGACCAGGCTCGAACTGGCCACCCCGACCTTGGCAAGGTCGTGCTCTACCAAATGAGCTACTTCCGCTTGTTTTTGAGAACTTTTCCTTTTTTGAAAGGAGTGCAAATATAGAAGCAATTTTTAAATTGCAAAATATTTTGCAAAAATTTTATTTATATTCTGGAGTATATTTTGAACTTCCTTGAATTTCAATATCTGGCTTTCCTTTATAACGTTGTGTATATAATCTTGCACAAGCACCAAGCAAAAAAACTACCAAACAAGTAACTTGTAAATAAAACAAGAAACGTGAAGAATTTACCCAATTTGCAGTGAAATCGTTATTTTTTTCGTCTGAAACTTCAAAAGCCATACTTATAATTTTTGCAAAAATAGGGTTATAAAAAAAATAAAAAAATCAATTTTTAAAAATAGTATCGAATGTAGAAATGCCTTTTACAAAATGTTTATAAACAATAGAACGCTGCACCATACAACTTAAAAATTTTGAATTTTTTCTGTAAGTAATTGGCTGTAATTGCCCCAATATCCAAAGCTTAATTATTGATAAATGTGCAAAGAAAATAGCACTAAAAAAGCTAACGTCACCATTAATTAAACCTTTCCATGCACTAATCCCATCTAAGGTAAATCGAAATGGCAATTTCCAAACTTTTTCGTGTAGTGGCAAATTCTTACAAAGCATCCACAAATTATTTCTAAAATTTAAAAATACTTTTTGGCCACCCCTTGGTAATGTTCCTGCCCCAACATGATATACAACAGATGTTGGACAAGCAAAAATTTTATAGCCCTTAAGCTTTAATCTCCAACATAAATCTATTTCCTCTTGGTGTGCAAAAAATCGGCTATCGAATCCATCAACTTCTTTAAAACACTCACTTCGTATAAATAAGGCTGCACCACTTGCCCAAAATATTTCATCAGTTGTGTTGTACTGTCCTTTATCAACTTCTAAACAATCAAAAACTCTTCCTCTCGAAAAAGGATAACCCAAAAAATCTATCCAACCTCCACTTGCCCCTGCATACTCAAATAAATGTTTCTCCTTGTAAGATAAAAGTTTGGGTTGGCAAGCAGCAATTGTTAAGTCAGCTTCCATAAGATTAATGATTGGTTGTATCCAATCAGGGGTTACTTCTACGTCACTATTTAAAAGTACAAAAACGTCTGCTTCAACTAACTCTAAAGCCCAATTATATCCACCTGCAAATCCCATATTACTGGTATTTTTTAAGATGGTAATAGCTGGATAATGTTGTGCAACAAAAGATAATGAATCGTCGGTGGAAGCGTTATCGGCAATTATAATTTGCAAATTACTATAAGTAGATGACATTACAGATGGTAAAAACTTCTGTAAATGATGTTTACCATTATAATTAAGAATAACAACTGCTACTGATAATTTGCTCAAGCCTTTTAATTAAAGTGACGCGAATGTAAGTGAAGAAACTTTATTACTAGTTGTTGACAGGTCAACATTTTAAACTAAAATATGATAACTCTTAAAATAACTAGTGAATTTACCTAAAATTATTTTTTAATACCCTAATTGTAATCGTCTTTAAAACTATAAATATTGAAAGTCGTTAAATTATTTAAAACAAAAGCAATAAAGCTGTTGAAGTATCACTTATTTGCAATTTCAAAACTTCTACTCATGCTATTGCCATTTTCATCAACAACTGTAAGTACATGTTTACCAACTGTGGGGTTAATTGCAATTTCATGAAACTGTTGTGTGGTGGTTAAAAAATCATTATCTAAATGCCAAAAAAGCTTTGAATTGGCAACTCTATGAACTGCTTTAAATATGGTTTTTCCTTTGCTTCCATTTAATTCTAATGGCACATAAATAATGGCATTTTCATCGGGATATAAAAAATCTAATACTTTATTAGATTCATTGATACAATTACTGTAAAAAGGTGGCAACAATTTATAATCTGGATGTTTTTGTATGTAATAATATTCCATAGTTGGTGGTAAAACAAACCATTTTTTGTAACTCATATTTGCAGGAGAAAAACAATTTGCATTTACTCTAAAATTACCTTCTGCATTGGTTGAAATTGTTTTACAATACGGACAAACAGGAGCATTTACAGCGTTTTTACTAACCATTATATAATCAATTTTTTCACAATCCAAACCTGCTTTAAAACCAGACTGTGCACAAGTTTTTTCGCGTATTTGATTTGTTTGTGGAGATTGAAACCAAGCACTGGTTGGCAAGTTTCTGAAAATTTGAAACATTAATGGGGCAGCTGCATTAATACCAACAAGAGCACTACTACCCTCTCCTGTTGTATTGCCCATCCAAACAACTACACAATATTTTGGTGTTAGTCCGATAGCCCATGCATCTCTAAAACCAAAACTTGTTCCCGTCTTCCATGCAATTTTTTGTGAAGATGAAAATAAACTCCACAAGCCTTCTTCCCCTGGACGCATTACTTCATTCATGGCATTTAATGTATGCCAAATGGATGGATAATCTACTACTTGCTCAACCAACTGATTACGCACTATAACTTTTTTTGTGGCTTTATTGTACAAAGGCATAAACCAATCTTGTTGATTAAACAAACCATTATTTTTTTGTTCATGCATATACATTCGTGCCATACTGCTATACACCCCTGCTAACTCAAAAGGCTTTACTTCACAACCTCCTAAAATTAAACTCATACCATAGTGCTCTGCTGGTTTTGTAAGGGTTGTAAATCCATAACTTTTTAAGTAACTATACATTTTTTGATACTTAAATTGCTGCAACATTTTAACTGCAGGAATATTTAAACTCCTTGCTAATGCTCTGTTTGCAGGTACTGCCCCATCATATCCTAAATCAAAGTTTTGAGGCGTGTAACCGTTAAATTGTGTTGGCACATCTGGTATTAATTGTTTAGGCATTATTTGACCTTCTGTAAGCATACTAGCATAAAGCAATGGCTTTAGTGTACTGCCGGGGCTTCTATTACTTTGCAGTACATCAACATAACTTTCTGTGCTACTATCTTTAATATTGTAAACATTGCCAACATAAGCTAAAATATTTCCACTTTCAACTTCCATCACCATTGCAGCAGCATTTTTTATTTGTGTGCCGCCAAACGATTGCTGGTGCGTTTGCAATAACTCTGTTACTTGTTTTTGTAAAGTGGCATCGAGCGTTGTTTGCAATAAACTTACAGCAGTTTCATCCTCATTTTTGTAAGATGAGATAAACTTTGACAAAATATGTGGAGCAATCTGTGGCAATGGTTTTGGCTCTCCTGGCAATGGCTCAAGTTTAGCCAAAATACAAGTATTCTCATCAATAGTTTTATTGTGCAATAGTTTATCTAACAAAGCATTACGTTTACGCAATAATTCATTTCTATTTTTTGAAGGATGTACTAATGATGGAGCATTAGGAAGCACAGCTAATGCAGCCATTTCGCCCCAACTTAATTGTTGAGCATCACGACCAAAATATCGCCAAGATGCAGCATCTAACCCTACTACATTACTCCCAAAAGGTGCATTGCTAGCATATAAAGCAAGAATTGTTTTTTTGCGATAACTACATTCGAGCCTTATGGCCATTATCATTTCCTTGCATTTATTATAAAAATTTCTCTTGTTATTTTTATAATACAAACGCATTACTTGCATGGTTAATGTACTGCCACCACTTACTCTTTTTGCAGAACCAAAATTTTGCTTTATAGCCCTACCAATTGATATAGGATCAACACCTGGATGATAATAAAAACGTTTGTCTTCGAATGTGGTTATACAATCTATAAATTTTTGTGGTACATCATGATTAAAAGGAAAACGCCATTGACCATCTGCAGCTATTGTAGCACTTAAAAGTTCATTGTTTTTATCTTTTACTACAAAACACGTTGGAGCTGTAAATAATTTGGATGGTAATAAAAAATAGAACCAAATTAAAAAAACTATAAATAAACTCCATTTAACTTTTTGCTTTTTAGTAAGATGTTTTAAATAAAAATGAAGTTTGGTAAACATATTTATATTCAAAAAAACTATAGTTAGTTTTTATTTTTGATTTGAATGATTTGTGCTGCAATACTTACAGCAATTTCGGCAGTAGTTTTACTGTTTATATTTATTCCCACAGGTGCATGTACTTGGTTGAGTTGGCTTCTGGCGAAGCCTTCGTTCAATAATTCTTCAAAAAGAGTTTTAATTTTTTGCTCGCTACCTAGCAAGCCAAGATAGCTACAGGGTTTAGAAATAATTTGCTGTAACACAAGTTTATCTGTTCTGTAACCAACAGTCATTATTACAACAACATCATTATTACTTATGGTAATATTTGAAGCTATTGTTTCGTAATCAATCTTAATTTTTTCGTGTGCAAAATGGTTGGCATCCCAAGTATTTAAAGCTTCTCTATCGTCGTACAACTTTATATAAAAACCAAGCCAGTTCATTTGTTGAGAAAGTGCTAAAGCACAATGACCTGCACCAATGATATGAATGGTTGGCTTAAAAAAAAGTGGTTCATTGTACAACCAACTTTCTGTTTCGTTTTTAAAAACAAAATCATTGATTACACTTTGTTGCAACCCATTTTTTGACAATTGAATTGCTGTTGTTTTGTTCTGAATAATTGATTGAACAGTTTGTAAATGAGCACTAGTATTTAATGGTATAAAGGCTACCGTTTGCATGCCACTACAAATCATCCCTGATTGGTTTTTAGGATGAATTTTATCGTGATATTGTGTTTGCAATTCAACAACATATTGCTGTTTATTGAGTAGATGTTTTGCTTTTTCTACCAATTTAAATTCCATAATTCCACCACCAATTGTACCAAAAATTTCACCATTTTGGCTTACCGCCATTTTAAATCCTTGTCGGCCAGGGCTGCTTCCATTACTTTCAACTACACATAAAAAATAAACAGCATATTTATGATTAAGTTGTTGAATAATGAAATTAAATAACTCCATAAACTTAAAGGCTATACTACAAATAAAATTATGATTCTTTTAAATTTTTATTGCCTCTTATAGCAACAAAATATACAGGTACACCTAATAAAGTGATAATTAATCCTGGCCAAGTAAATTCTGGCTTAAATTGAATCAATAAAAAGCAAAAAGCACCACCCATTATTAAGTATAAAATAGGTAAAATTGGGTAGCCAAATGCTTTGTATGGTCGAGGTAAATTAGGCTCTTTTTTTCTTAAAATAAAAATACCAATAATGGTAAGCATGTAAAACAATACAACAACAAAACTTATCATATCAAGCAAATCGCCATATTTACCACTTAAACACCAAAGGCAACAAGCAACACATTGAATCCACAATGCTTTTGCAGGAACCCCAAATTTATTTAACGTACCAATTTGCTTAAAAAACAAACCATCATTAGCCATAGTGTAATACACTCTTGCTCCAGCCAATATTAATCCATTGTTACAACCAAAAGTGCTAATCATGATACATACAGCTATAAATACTGTACCAAAAGCTGGAAAGATTTTGTTAGCCACAGCTACTGCAACTCTATCATCTTTTGCAAAAGCAATTTCATTTAAAGGCAAAACATTTAAGTACATTAAGTTAGCTGAGATATAAATGATGGTAACAATTAATGTTCCAAAAAACAAGCTTAATCCAATATTTCGAGCTGGGTTTTTCATTTCAGCAGCTATGAAAGTAATATTGTTCCATGTATCGCTACTAAAAATACTGCCTACCATTGCCGAAGCAATTGCACCAGCTAAAGCACTACCTGTAATCCCCAACCATTGTGAAGGCTGCAATACTCCACTTGAATCTTTGATTCCAAGATTTTGTGTTGGCACAAAACCTGTAGCCCAGTTTTGAGACCAAAAACTATTTTTCACCAGCAAAAAACCAAAAATGATTAAGCCAAAGAGTACTACAATTTTTGTAGTTGTAAATAATCGTTGTACAAATTTTGCTTCTTTAACCCCTTTTGTATTGATGTAAGTTAACAGTGTGATTATAAAAATGGCCACCAATTGACCACTATAAATTTTTAATCCTGCAATATTTCCTAATAAATAATTATTACCTAATTCGGGCACCAAATAGGCTAAAAATTTTGAAAATGCAACGCCAACTGCAGCAATAGTTGCAGTTTGAATTACTGTAAATAAACTCCAACCATATAAAAATCCAAGTAACGGATTGTAAGCTTTTTTTAAATACACATATTGGCCACCAGCTTTAGGATACATACCACTTAGCTCGGCATAACTTAAAGCAGCAATAAGTGTCATAATACCTGTTAGCAACCAAATTAAAATAAGCCAACCAGCACTACCAACATTTCGTGTAATGTCGGCACTTACAATAAAAATTCCTGAACCAATCATGCCTCCAGCAACTACCAATGTAGCATCAAAAAGCCCAATTGATGGTTTAAAGCTTTCGTTAGTACCACTCATGAGAATTATGTTTTAGTACGAATATATAGTAAATGTAACTTTAGACATGCACAGATTAGAAATTGCTATAAAAAAACCGATAACAAATAACTTGCATTTTAAAATTGGAATGTACTAAAAAAAATGTACTACCCCATATTGCTTAAACTAACATTTATAGCAGCAATAAACCATTATTACAATTTAATATTTACAGCCAACATAAAATTTGCTCCAGCCATAGGAAAATAATAGTTTTCTGTTGTAAATGCTCCTCCAGCTATATAACTAAAAGTATATCCATTAGGCACATACATGGCATTAAAAATATTATTGGCTTGTGCTATAATTTGTAATCCTGATAAATTTTTTATAGTTGGGCTATAAATAATTCTTACATCTTGTAAATAATATGCAGGCAAGCTTCTTGCATCATTTTGTGTATTATCTAAATATTGTTTGCCAACATATTTACTTATTAATGAAAGTTCTAACTTTTTTGTTGGCAAATAATTGATAGTTAAAGATGCTACTTTGTTTGGAGACAAACTAATATCTGTGTTTTGATGATTAATTGTTTGCTGCACCCCCAAATCGTAATTATCGAAATACTCTATAAAACTGTTTATTTTATTTCTACTTAAAGAAAAATTAGCTGCTACATTTAATGTTTTACAAAACTCATGTGTAGCTTGTAACTCAATACCTAGTCTATAACTTTTATCAACGTTTACTCTTGTATAAGCACCAACATCATTTATTTTTCCAGTATTTACTAATTGATTATTGTAAAACATACCATAAAAGTTTGCAGCAACAAAAGTTTTTTTCCATCTTTTTTCTACACCAATTTCAATATTGTGCAATTGTTCATGTTGTGGTTGCGTAGTGCTACTTGCTTCAAAATCATCTCTATTGGGTTCTTTATTTGATATAGCGTAGCTAGCAAAACTTTGCCATCCATTTTTTGTATAGGTAATACCAATTTTAGGATTTAAGAAGTTAAATTTTCTATCAATATTTAATGTAGGGTTGTTTCTAAATCCATTCATAGTATACTGAACAGCTCTATATTGAACATCTGAAAACAATTGCCATTGCTGATTTATAGCAAACTCCCATTTGGCAAAACCATGCTGCTCTGTTTTTGATGCTGGATTATTATAAAAATTATAATCTACTGGCAACCCTCCATTTTTACTCCAAATTAGTTTACCAATATGATCACCTTTGTAAGCACTCCATCCTCCACCAAAAGTTATAGTAGATGATTTTTTTTGATAAATAAAATTTATCAGCTGACCATAAAAATCATTATCTAACCATAGTTGTCTAATAAAATCACTTCTAGTAATTGTAGTACTACCTACAACAACATTTGGTAAATAGTATTTGCTAAATCTTTCGTTGGCTTTATAATTTTCGTAATAACCATTACCTGTGGTTAAAAAATTGGTTACACTTAACTTTAAATCATTACTAATACTGGTATTATAAAACAGTTGATAATGGGTTTGGTTATAGTTATCAGTTTCATTGTGATAAGGAGTGCCAGGCTTTTCGGTACCACTAACATTAAAAGTTCTATTCGATTTTAAAGTAGCTTCATCAATTCCATTCCAGGCTTGATAAGTAATTTCTTTGCCACTAAAAATATTTAGCCTAAGGCTAGATTTTTTTGAAAAATATGCTGTTGAAAAATAAAAAGCTTGCAAATTACTACTTGCTCTATCAACATAGCCATCACTACTAATTTTACTTAAACGTGCATCAATCGTAAAATGCTTATTAAGCAGCCCACTACTTGCTTTTATTGTGTGTTTATAAGTATTAAAACTACCAATACTATTATTAATTTCGGCAGTAGCCTTATCAATTATTTCGTTAGTACTCATATTAACAGATGCACCAAAATTACCAACACCATTTGTGCTTGTACCTACACCTCTTTGAATTTGAATAGAACTTACATTGCTTAAAAAATCGGGCATATTTACAAAAAAAGTACCTTGACTTTCAGCATCATTAAACGGAATTCCATTTAGGGTAAAATTTATTCTTGTTGCATCTGTGCCTCTTATCCTCAATCCTGTGTAACCAACTCCATTTCCAGCATCTGATTGTACCACTACATTAGGTGTATTATTTAAAACAAATGGCAAATCAGCACCTGTATTTAATTTGGCAATATCTTCTTTTTTGAGATTAGTTTTTGTAAAAGGTGCTTTGCTGTTAGCTCTAACACTTTTTAACTCAACTGGTATTAATTCTTTTTGAAAAGAAGAATCAACATTACTTACTTGTGCAATTGCTGTGGCACTTAAAAAAGAAAGTGCAGATAAAAGAAATTGTTTCATGGTTTAAATAAATTTTATGCCTAAAAACCATGAACAGGTAGATGAATATTCTAATCCTTCCCTTCGCAGGCATTATCCTGTTCAGGTTTACGGGTATTATCTCAGCTTTTTACAGCACCCCGAGGCAGTGCAAATGTATTAGAATTAAAAATTATTGTAACTTTTTTTTTCGGTTATCGTTAAATAAATGTTCTGTCAAAATATTTCAAAATCAAAAAATTAAATCACTAAAAAAATTAAAATGAAAAAACTATTATTAATCTTAGGAATGTTCACCTTAGGAAATTCCGTTTTTAGTCAAGATCAAGTAAAAAACATTGTTG
Organism: Chitinophagaceae bacterium; assembly: GCA_049242865.1. Classification (GTDB taxonomy): domain Bacteria; phylum Bacteroidota; class Bacteroidia; order Chitinophagales; family Chitinophagaceae; genus CAIVPM01. The sequence continues at coordinate 9,179 of JBMLOR010000205.1, forward strand.
TAGATGCCAATGCTGAGGTACGAAAAGTTGGAGATTTTCATGGAATTGATGTTTCAAATGCCATTAGTGTTTATTTATCTCAAGGCACTGAAAATGCAGTAGCAGTAAGTTGTGAAGATGCTAGTCAAAATTCAAGAATTACCACTGCCGTAAAAAATGGTATTTTAATAATTAGATTAGAAAATGGAAGTTGGAATGGGTGGAGTTGGAAAGAAAAAAGAATAAGAGCGTATATTACTGTAAAAGATTTAGACTACATACAAAGCAGTGGAGCTTGCACTGTAAAACTTACAGAAGCTTTTAAAGTAAATAAGTTAAAAATTGACATTAATGGAGCAAGTACATTTAAGGGCAGTGTTACTGCAACAGAAATTATTTTAGATGCAAGTGGGGCAAGTAGTGTTACTATTGAGGGTTCTACAAAAACTTTAAAAGTAGATGCAAGTGGTGCAAGCAGCATTAAAGCTTATGATTTACAAAGTGAGGATTGCAATGCTGAAGCAAGTGGTGCAAGTAGTATTGGTATTAGCGTTCAAAATCAATTAAAAGCTGAAGCAAGTGGTGCAAGTAGTATTAGGTATAAAGGAGAGCCAAAAAGTAAAGATTGTAATGCTAGTGGTGCAAGCAGTATTAAAGTAAGAACTACATAATTTTTAATTAGAAGAGTTAAAAAAAGGGGGTTGCATAAAATTGCAGCCCCCTTTTTTTATATACTCGAGTTTTTGGCAAACTCTGTACTTCGAGAATATTATACTTAAATGAAAATCAAATTTTAAAATCCAGCTCTTGCATTTGGTGTTACATCTAATTCTACAAACTCACTTGCCAAATATTTATAATAAGCTGTAATGGCAATCATAGCTGCATTATCGGTACAATACTCAAATTTTGGAATATAAATATTCCAGTTTTTCTTTTTTCCTAAATCTTGCAAAGCGTTTCTTAAACCTGTATTTGCACTTACGCCACCTGCTATACAAATATTTTTTACACCAGTTTCTTGAACTGCTTGAGATAGTTTTTTAAGCAAAATTTTTATAATAATATGTTGTATACTAGCACATAAATCGTTCAAATTTTTTTCAATAAAACCCGCTTCTTGCTTTTGCAAAAAATATAAAATTGAAGTCTTTAACCCGCTAAATGAAAAGTTTAACTCAGGTATTTGTGGCTCAGCAAACTTAAAAGCCAATGGATTTCCTTGTTGGGCATACTTATCTATGAGTGGTCCTCCAGGATAGGGTAAACCTAAAATTTTTGCAGCCTTATCAAAGGCTTCACCTGCTGCATCATCGATTGTTTGCCCAATTACTTGTAAGTCTAAAGGACTTTTTGCCAATACAATTTGTGTATGGCCACCACTAACTGTAAGGCATAAAAATGGAAACGTGGGCCTATTTTCTTCATCTATCAAATTGGCTAAAACATGAGCTTGCATGTGGTGAACAGCAATTAATGGTTTTTTAGTTGCTAATGATAATGACTTTGCAAAACTTGCACCCACTAACAAACTACCCATTAATCCTGGTGCTTGTGTAAACGCAATGGCATCTATATTATTTAATAAAGATTGACTAGATGATTGTTTATCAAAAGCCTCTTGCAAGGCTGCTTCAACAACTGGAACAATATTTTCAATATGTGCCCTACTTGCTAACTCTGGCACAACCCCCCCATATAATTCATGAACTTTTTGTGTGGCTATGATATTGCTTACAATTTTGCCATCGATGCAAACAGATGCAGCAGTTTCATCGCACGAAGATTCTATGGCTAAAATAATGGCCATTAATGATTAGATTTATTTTGTTGCAATCGCAATAATTTTAAATATTTTACCCTTGTGAAGTAAGCAATGGTTTTGGCAATAAAGTAACCATCCCAACCATCTAAAAAACCTCTTTTAACAAAGTACCCTTGTATAAATGCAACAATTGGATTTAATAAAATTTTTACCCAACTACTTTTTTTGTTTTGCTGCAACATGGCTTGTGCTTGTATAGTTGTGAACTTATTGCTTTGATTAATATACTCGTCTACCGTATAAAAACTATAGTGCAAAATATCACCTTTTAGCTCATTAAGCTTTGCCTCGCTAGGCAGTATAATTTTATCGTGAGGATTTGTGCCACCCCAATAACCTTTTCCCTTTTTAATCAACCTAATTTTTTTATCAGGATACCAAGCCCCATGCTTAATCCAATGACCACAAAAACTAGTACATCTTTTCATTACATAAGCATCCGCACTATTTGCATTCTGCATAACTGATTTAACACTTTGCTGTAGTGTTTCACTTAAACATTCATCTGCATCCAAACACAAAATATACGGTTGCGTACAAAACTCCAATGCTTTGTTTTTTTGCTCAATGTATCCTAAAAATGCTTGTGAAATAAATTTAACGCCATAGCTTTCGCAAATAGCTTTTGTATTATCTGTACTTAAACTATCAACCACAACAATTTCTGTTGCTAAATGCTTAACTGATTCTAAACATCGGGCAATATTTTTTTCTTCATTAAATGTTATTATGGCTACTGATAGCATATTGCAAATGTAAGAGCATTAATATTTTTTAGCAATGATAATTGCATTAGCAAAAAACATCATTTAATTAATTATACATAAATTTTATGACACTATGCTGCTAATTTATTTACAGCATCTAGATTTGTAGCATGACAAATTTTATTCCCATTTTCCCATTAAACATAACTGTATTTCCAAACGAAAAGTTGAACTTACACATTTTTGAGCCAAGGTATAAGCAATTAATAATTGACTGTTTTAGCAATAAAAAACCATTTGGAATTCCAACAGTTGTAAAAAGTACTTTACAAGAATTTGGCTGTGTAGTTGAAATTAAAGAAATTCATAAAACCTACGATGATGGTAAAATGGATATTAAAACAGAAGGAATAAAACTATTTCGTTTATTAGAACTAATACATGATTTACCTGATAAACTTTACGGCGGTGCTATTGTAAATTATCCTGTAAACAATACCAATTCCTACAAAACCAATATAAATTTTGTACTACAACTTACTAGAAAATTACATCAAGAAATTAATATAACTAAAGATTTTAAAAAATTAGATGCTGAAATTAATAGCTA
>JBMLOR010000206.1:0-1410 GCA_049242865.1 Chitinophagaceae bacterium
CTCAGTTTTATGCAAGCATCACCGGCTTTATGGCTGTGGGCATTTTTTTGTTATTGCTTGGCTTGGTTTTGTTTGTGTTTCCTAGTAGTAGTTTACTCAATTTTGGTTATGCTAATATTGATGCTTTTTTTAATTATGTACCGCTAATTTTATTGTTCTTAATTCCTGCTATTGGCATGCGTAGCTTTGCCGATGAATATAAACAAGGTAATTTTGAAATATTAAAAACACTTCCACTTTCTCCCTTTAAAATTCTACTTGGCAAATTTTTAGGTTGTTTTGCTATAAGTGTTGTGGCTATTGTTCCAACACTAATTTATCCTATCAGTATTCAAATATTAAGTGTTGATGCAGGTATTGATATTGCTGCAGTTGTAGGTAGTTATATAGGTTTACTTTTATTAGTGGCTTGCTTTTGTGCTATTTGTGTATGTGTAAGTAGTTTTACCAATAATGCTGTTGTGGCTTTTTTAGTAGGAGCTTTTGTATGTTTTATTTTACTCTCAGGTTTTGAAGCTCTTAGCAAGCTTTCTGTTATAAAAGGTAGTTTTGACTATGCTGTGGAATACCTAGGTATCAACTTTCATTATAAAGCTATGAGTGGCGGATTAATTGCTGTAAAAAATGTGGGCTATTTTATACTAGTAGTAAGTTGCTTTTTATATATCACCAAAAGAAAAATTGAGCAATAAAGCAACAAAAAAAGTCGGTCTTTTTAAGAACCGACTTATAACTAATAATTTTCTTGATTTACATCTTTTTTGCGTCTTCTAAAAACTTCGCTAATCCTAAATCGGTTAAAGGATGTTTTAATAGAGCCAAAATAGAATCTAAAGGACAAGTACAAACATCAGCCCCTGCAGCTGCACATCTTGTGATATGATTACCATTACGAATACTTGCTGCTAAAATTTCTGTTTTAAAACCTTGTACATTGTAAATGTGTGCAATTTCCTCAATTAATTGTACACCATCCCAACCACTATCGTCTATCCTTCCTAAAAATGGTGAAACGTAAGTTGCTCCTGCTTTTGCAGCCAATATAGCTTGGCCTGCACTAAATACTAAAGTGCAGTTTGTTTTTATTCCATTATCTGTAAACCATTTAATTGCTTTAATTCCATCTTTTATCATAGGCACTTTAACCACTATGTTTGGATGAATAGCAGCTAGCACTTTACCTTCTTCCACCATTTCTTCAAAAGTAGTACTCAACACTTCAGCACTAATATCACCATCTACTAATTCACAAATGGTTTTGTAATGGTTATTAATGGCTTCTGTACCTTTTATTCCTTCTTTAGCCATTAAAGATGGATTAGTAGTTACACCATCTAAAATTCCTAAGTCGTTTGCTTCTTTTATTTGAGCCAAATTGGCTGTGTCGATGAAAAACTTCATATTTATTTA
>JBMLOR010000207.1:0-7670 GCA_049242865.1 Chitinophagaceae bacterium
AAACCAATTGGCAACTACATACCTTATGTTATTGAAACTTCGATTGGTTTAGATAGATTGTTTTTATTGATTTTAAGTGAAGCTTATACCGAAGAAACTTTTGCTAAAGAAGATGGTTCTCAGGATAGTAGAGTGGTGATGAAAATTCCTGCAAAAATTGCACCTACTAAATTGGCTATTTTTCCACTTACAAAAAAAGATGGTTTGCCTGAATTGGCTAAATCCATTTTTAACGATTGTAAGCATAGCTTTAAATGCTTTTACGAAGAAAAAGATGCTATTGGTAAACGTTACAGAAGACAAGATGCTGTAGGAACTCCATTTTGTGTAACTGTTGACCATCAAAGTTTAGAAGACCAAACTGTGACCATTAGACATAGAGACAGTATGCTACAAGAACGTGTAAGCATTGATGCTTTAAAAGCATTGGTTCTTGGTCATTTATAAACTTTACAAATCTTGGATTAAAAGAAAGGGTTTACATAAAAAAGTCGGCATTTAAAATGCCGACTTTTTATTTATTTCAAACCATATTTTTGTTTGTATCGTTCGTTTAGTTGTTTGTGTTTATCGTCTAAACTTACTTGTCTTCCTTGTATAAAAGCATGGGTAATTTTACTAGTTCTCATATCTAACACATCACCTTCACTAATAATAATGTTGGCATCTTTACCTACTTCAATACTGCCTGTTTTAGCATCAATGCCTAAAATTTTTGCTGTATTTAAAGTAATAGCTTGCAAGGCTTCTTCTTTAGTTAAACCATAAGCAGCAGCTGTACCTGCATTAAAAGGAAGGTTACGGCCTCTGTTTTGCTCATCATCATCATTAATACAAAACAATACACCAGCTTTTTGTAAAGTAGCAGCTTGTTTGTAAGGTTGGTCAATGTCATCATCATCTAAAGTAGGTAAACTATGTTGTTGCGATAGTATAACAGCAATGTTATTATCTTTTAAAATTTTTGCTATCTGAAAACTTTCGCTTGCACCTACTAAAACCACATCAACATTAAACTCTTTTACAAAATCAATAGCCAAAAGCATTTGCTTTACTTGATTGCAATGCACAAATAATTTTTGCTTTTTGGCAAACAATCCTTTTAAAGCATCAAATTTTAAGTTTGGTGTTGCATTTGGCGTATTAAAATATGCTTTAGCTTCTCTAAACATTTGCTTTACAGCTTCAATTTTTTCGAGTGCTTCTTTTACAGGGTCATTTTGAGGAGCATTATTAAACCCTCCAAATCTTCCACCTGTGGGGCGAGGCAATAAACTTGGCATATATAAGTTAATACCATTATCAATACTATAAGCTGCATCTTCATAATTCCAAGCATCTAGTTGCACAACACTGCTAGTTCCACTAATAAAACTACCTTGAGGTATAATATGTGCTAAAAGAATTCCATTGGTTAGCACTGTTCTAATTATTTTACTATCTGTATTGTATGCAGCAATTGAACGAATGTTGGTGTTGGTTTCGCCAAGTTCAAAATAATCGTTACTACCACGAACTGCATTTCCTCCAATTTCTTTAATACCAAGTTGTGATGTTGGCAAAATTAAACCAGGATAAACGTGTTTGCCTTTAGCATCAATAACATTTTTAGGATTTGTAGTTAAGTTGCTCATCAATCCTACAGCTTCAATGGTTGATTTGTTAACAGTTATAAATCCATTTTCAATGACTTGTCCATTTCCAATATGGATGGTTGCATTAGTAATCGTATAACTTCCATTATTTGGCTTTGCAGGATAAATTACATCTTGTGCGTTACTTGTAAAAACAGAAAGGCAAATAAGGACTGATAAAAGAATTTTCATTTTTAAAAATTGAAGTTACAATTATACGTTTTTTTGTGCAGGTTAAAGGCAATTTTTTAAAACTATAATCCAGCAGCAATAAGATCAACATCTGGCTTAGATTCATCGGTTAGTGCAACTTTATTTCTGTTCTTTCTTTTTACTCGAGAAAACAATGTAATTTCTTGATCAAACAAAAATCTTACCCAAAGCTTAATCCAAGAATTATGGCTATGCAAATTAGTATAATATTCGCTAGCAGTTTGTTTTAGCTGAGGCAATTTATTCCAAGGTACACTAGGAAAATCGTGGTGCTCGTTATGGTAACCAACATTAAATGCAATAGTGTTAAAATTACCATAGTAACTATAAGTTTCTTGGTCATCGCCAAAGGTTATAAAATGCTCTTGAATCCATCTTGCCCCTAAAGGATGAAGCCCAACAGAAAAGAAAAAGCTAATGAGTAAGTATATGATGGTTTTCCAACCAAAAAAGTAGTAAAAAGCAGTCATCGCAGCAATTTGCACCAACCAATTTAAAGCTACCCAAGGTGTAAAAGCTTTTATTTCTTTAAGTTTTGCTAATCTAAACAATTGCCAAAATGGATATAACAATAGCCAAATAGCCTTGCCTATAAAATATTTATTGATAAGCTTTGCTTCACCTTCGGTTGGTAAATCTCCGTCTAAATCTTCTACCCCTTGAAAAGAATGGTGTTTAATGTGGTAAATTTCAAATGAAATGGCACTTGCAAAAACCAATGGCAAATTGGCAAAAATGCTTGCCAATTTATTTGCTACAGGGCTTTTAAAAACCAACTTATGTGTACACTCGTGAATGAGTACAAACAATGAATGGTCGATGAATGCACCTACAAGGTAAGCAACACCTACCACTAACCACCAACTTTGATTACTTAATATTATAGCTAAAGCTAGTTGTAAACTTACTAAAAGTACTATGTACAAAAATGTGGTGGGATTTTTGCCAATTAAGTTTCGTACTTCAGGATGTGTTTTAAGAATTTCTTTGGTTCTTTCTCTGTGGGGTTCGGGTTTTGCGGTAAAAATAAATTGCAGTTTGTTGCTCATGGGTGTTATTAATGTTGCAATATAACCGAATCAACATCATAACAATTTTATTATTAAATTATAAGCATAATTTAATAATAAATAATAAACAGGCCATCAGGCCAATGTTTAGTTATTTAAAACTAATTAGTTCTACATCAAAAATTAATGTACTGTTTGCACCAATAACAGCACTAACCTGTCTTTCGCCATAAGCCAAATGTGGTGGTATAAAAAATCTAAATTTGCTACCTGTTGGCATAAGCTGTAAGCCTTCTGTCCATCCTTTAATAACCATATTTAATGGAAAACTAGTTGGCGACCCTCGCATTACACTACTATCAAACACAGTTCCATCAATCATCGTTCCATGATAATGGCAAGTTACTGTGTGCGTTGCCCATGGTTTTTCACCATTGCCTAATTGTAAAACTTCGTATTGTAAGCCAGATGCTAATTCGGTTACTTCTGGTCTTAATTTATTGGTTGCTAAAAAATCTTGGCCAGCTTTTAAGTTGGCTGCTGCTTTTTCGTTTTTCATTTGTGCTAATTTATCGGCAATGCCCATGATCAATTTTTTTTGCAAATTAACAACTTTAGCTTGTTGTAAAAAGTAAAATTTAACAACTACTTTTATACCCAAAATTACTATATGCTAAAAAGGTTTAAAATTTTGATGTTTCATTTAATAATGCCTCTATTTGCATTTTTACAAAATACCCCTAACGAGTTATTAGCAAAAATTGAAAACGCCCTAGGCGGAAAATCAGCTTTGCAAAATATCCAAACCTTACAATACAAATCATCATTACAAATTAATTTAATGGGACAATCATTAACCATAGGAATTAATAACATTAAAGAAAATGGAAAATTATGCCGAAGAGAAACTGATGGTATTTTTGGAATGAAAGGAAGTGTATTGCTAATTACAGATACAGGTATGTATACTGCTATACCCAATATGAGCAATTTTGGAGAAAGCAAAAACACAAACAACAAAATAGAACAAGCAACAGCAAAGGAGTTTTTGTATAGTAAATATTTACTAGAAACTCAAGGTTATTTTGCTCCTTTGGTTGATTGCTATAGTAAAGGCAACAAATTTGAAATATTAGAAACTAAAAAAATAAATGGTGTTGATTGCATTAAAACAATGCTTACTTTAATTAGCAAGCAAAAAATTGTTTACTACGTTAACAGCACAACTTATTTGATTGAACAAGCAGAAATTGAAGGCGAGTCGGCTATGGTTTATTTGGGTTTAGGCGGAATGATGAAAAATTTGATGTCGAGAATGGACAAACTGAAGCTTGTGATTAGCTATAGCAACTACAAAAAATTTGGTGAAGTTTATTTTCCTACAAAAGAAATTATAGCTGTAGGAGCAAATGATTTTGTGCAAGAAACAGATGAATTTATTATCAATAGCCCAATTAGTGCAAATCAATTTATTTTAAAACAATAAAGCAATTAATGCAGCAATTGGCCAAAAGATTGCTTTTAACAAGGCTACTACAAAATTTGACTGTGAATTGTCTAAAACCATATATAAAAAACTTATAAACGCAACCGAAAAATATAATTGAATGGTTATGAAATTGTTTTCAACAAATCGCTGGTAATTAGACCTAATTTTATATAGTGTATTCATAATTTACTTTTAATGAAGAGGACAGTGTTTTCAAAAATGTTGTCTTCTGCTAAAAATTTATTTCACTTTAAAAAACAACAATTATGCCAAAAAAAAATTTGTTATTAGTTTTAATAATTTTAGTTCATGTATCAATTATTTATAGTCAAAAAATTGACAAATCCTTAACAAACGAAGTAACCTCAATACTTAAAAATTTTAATGGAGAAGTTGGTGTATTCATTAAAAATTTAAGAACCAATAAAATTGTATCTATACAAGCAGATAGTATTTTTCCAACGGCAAGCATGGTAAAAATTCCAATATTAATTGGCATTGAAGATAAGCTTCAAAAAAATGAATTAAACTATCACCAAACATTAACCTACAAAGACTCATTATTATATGCTGGTGAAGATATTTTAGGTTCGTTTAAACACAACGAAAAAATTGAGTTGAGTAAAGTACTAATGCTGATGCTTACCACAAGTGATAATACAGCGAGTTTATGGTTACAAAGTATTGCAGGCACAGGAACTCGTATAAATGAGTTATTAGATAGTGCTGGCTTTGTAAATACAAGAGTTAATAGCAGAACAATTGGTAGAGAAAATAATAGAAGTCAATTTGGTTGGGGGCAAACCACACCAAAAGAAATGGCAACCTTAATGGAAAAAATTGTAAACGGCGAAATAATTAATAAAAAAGCAAGTGAGCACATGCTTAGATTGTTAGGTCGTAATTATTGGGACGAAGAAGCCCTTTCTCAAATCCCTGCAGGAATATTTGTAGCCAGCAAAAATGGAGCAGTAAATGCTAGCCGAAGCGAGGTTTTGTATGTAGCATCTAAAAAGAATCCTTACATATTTTGTATATGTACAAAAAACAATAAAGACCAAAGTTGGGATGCCAACAATGAAGCTTGGATACTTACCAAAAACTTATCAAAATTATTATGGGAAAAATTTGGCAATTAATCGAAAAAGAAAAACTATAAGTTTTAGCCTAATTTAACATTTGGGTGTATGGTTAATTTACCTAAAGTTTTAGCTTTAACTTCTTCTACTGAAACGCCAGGTGCAGTTTCAATAAGTTCAAATCCATTTTCAGTAACGTTTAACACTGCTAAATCGGTAACAATTTTTTTAACACATTTTATACCTGTAAGTGGTAAAGTGCAAGTAGGCAATAGTTTACTTTCGCCTTTTGGGTTGGTGTGCATCATGGCTACAATTATATTTTTAGCACTAGCAACTAAATCCATTGCACCACCCATTCCTTTAACCATTTTACCAGGAATTTTCCAGTTAGCAATATCACCTTGTTCACTTACTTCCATAGCACCAAGAACGGTAAGGTCAATTTTTCCTGCACGTATCATACCAAAACTTTCAGCACTATCAAACAAGGCTGCACCTTTAATTAAAGTAACAGTTTCTTTACCAGCATTAATTAAATCGGCATCTACAAATTCTTCTGTTGGGTAAGGTCCCATCCCCAAAATTCCATTTTCACTTTGTAGAATTACAGTTATATCAGGATCAATATAATTTGCAACTAAAGTTGGAATACCAATACCAAGATTTACATACATACCATCTTTAAGTTCTTTAGCAATGCGTTGTGCAATTCCATATTTATCTAAAGGCATAACATTGTTTTTATTTACAAAAATTCAAATCCAATATCGGTTCTAAAATATTTTCCTTCGTAATTTATTTGGTTTGCAATGGAATTGCTAGCTTCAACAGCCTCATTCAAATTTTTTCCAACCGATGTAACTGCAAATACTCTTCCACCATTTGTTTGTAAAACATTATCTTCATTTACACCAACTCCAGCAAAGTAAATGGTACTATTTACTGTTTTAATATTTTCTAAATTATCTATTGGCAAATGTTTTTTATAATCACCAGGATAACCACCACTTACAGTAACTACAGTTGCAAAACTTCCTTCGTTAAATTCAATATTGGCATCAACCAAAGTACCATTATCCATAGCAGCAAACAAACTTACTAAATCAGTTTCTAAACGTGGCAGTACAACTTCAGTTTCTGGGTCACCTAACCTACAATTATATTCAATCACTTTTGGTACACCATTGCAATTCATCAGTCCAAAAAATATAAAACCATTGTACACTAATCCATCATTTTGCAAACCCAAAATTGTTGGTTTAATGATAGTTTCTTCTACCAAACTCATAAATTCTTCTGTAACAAAAGGCACAGGAGTAACACAACCCATTCCACCCGTATTTAAGCCAATATTGCCTTCGCCAATTTGTTTATAATCTTTAGCATGACCAATAATTTGATAATCTTGTCCATTTGTAAGCACAAAAACACTCAGCTCAATACCTTGCAAAAATTCTTCCACCACCACTCGTTCACTAGCTTTCCCAAATTGTTGCTGCATAATCATGCTATCAAAAACTTCTATGGCTTCTTCGTGATTATTACAAATAACTACACCTTTGCCAGCAGCCAAACCATCTGCTTTTAATACAATAGGCAATGGTTGATAAGAAATATATTGCTTGCCCTCTAAAAAATTACTCCTATCAAAAGTTGCATAATTTGCTGTTGGGATATGGTGTTTTTGCATAAACCTTTTGGCAAAATCTTTACTGCCTTCAAGTTGAGCAGCTTGTTTACTAGGGGCAACTATTATCATATCTTTAAGCTCATCAACAAGTTTTAAAGCATCATAAATTCCGTTTACTAAAGGCTCTTCGGGCCCTACAACTAACAAATTAATTTTTTGACTGATGCAGAAATTTGTTATTGCATTAAAATCATTAACGCCTAAATCAACATTAATTGCAATGGTTGCAGTGCCAGCATTACCCGGTGCAACAAATAGTTTATTACAATGATGACTCGTTAACATTTTTACCGCCAAAGCATGTTCACGCCCACCACTTCCTAATAAAAGAATATTCATAGCACGAAAGTAATTGCATAAAATGAAGAATTGAAATGAGAGTGTATAAATAAAACCCCTATTTTGGCAACTTAATAAAAACGAAATTTGTTATATGAATAATGCAAATACAAAACATCCTAAGGGGTTGTATGTTCTTTTTTTTACTGAAATGTGGGAAAGGTTTGGATTTTATTTAATGATTGGAATTTTACCACTTTTTCTTAGAGCTAC
>JBMLOR010000207.1:7770-27634 GCA_049242865.1 Chitinophagaceae bacterium
TTAGGTAATATATATAATACTGAAGAGTTAAAACCCAAAAAAGATGTAGCATATAATATATTTTACATGGGTGTTAATATCGGAGCTTTTGTTTGCAACTTTGTGGCAGCATATTTAAGAAATTACTACAACTGGGGTTATGCTTTTATGGCTGCTGGTGTAGGTATGATAATTGGATTAATCATTTTTGGAACATGGCAAAAACACATTAAACATGGCGATGTGATAAAACCAGTACAAAAAGAAGATATGCCAATGAATCAAATCATTGCTAAGGTTTTTTTACCTGCAATTATTGCAGGTGCTATTGGTTGGTTTATACCAGGAAATATTATTGGTAGCGACAGTAACGATGCCTTCATTTTTGCTTGTATACCAGTAATTTATTTTTATTACAACATTTATAAAAGATGTGAAGGCCTAGACAAAAGAAGGATGAGTACACTATTTATTTTATTTGGTGTAGCCATTATTTTTTGGAATATATACAATCAAAATTCTACTGCCTTAACTATTTGGGCTGAAACTTATACTAAAAGAGAAACTCCAGTAGCTGCTGAAAAACTATTAGAGCCATTTGCTTTTTTGGAGAAAGTAAATACTAATCCTCAAGAAGTAGCAAAAATTGACAATCAATTTAGAACAACATTAGGTGCAGATGGAAAAGTAATTACTGAAACAGGAGTACATCCATATTTCAAAAATATTCCCAAAGAACAGTGGCCACCCGCAGGAACAGATTTAAAATTAGTTTCAACCGAAATTTATCAATCAATGAATCCATTTTGGATTATAATTTTAACTCCAATAATTGTGGGCTTTTTTGGCTTTTTACAAGCAAGAAAAAAAGAAATGAACACACCAAGCAAGTTTGCATGGGGAACTATCATTGCAGGCTTAAGCAGTGTGGTAATGGTTTTGGCTTGTTTAAGCACAAATATTTATGAGCATAAAGTTTCTAGTGCTTGGATATTTGCCAGCTATGGTGTTTTTACAGTAAGTGAATTATTTATGAGTCCTGTTGGGCTATCGTTAGTTTCAAAAGTTTCTCCAAAAAGGTTTACAGCATTGATGATGGGGGGCTGGTTTATTACAACAAGTTTAGGGGGTAAAATATCCGGAATACTAGCTGGTTTTTGGGATCAATTCGATAATAAAGCATTGTTTTTTGGCATAAGTGCAGTTGCAGCAATTATTGCTGGAATTCTAATTTTTCCATTAACCAAAAAATTAAATGTTGTTGTTGAAGAGGCAACAGCAAGTAATGATTAAATAAAAAATTAAAAATTATGAGTAAACAATTTGAGCCATTTATCTCACCCGAAAAAAATGTAAAAGAGTTAACTGTAAAGTCAATTTTAGTAGGCAGCTTATTTGGGGTAATTTTTGGAGCAGCAACGGTTTATTTAGCTTTAAAAGCTGGTTTAACTGTAAGTGCTTCTATACCAATTGCAGTAATTGCCATTACACTTGGTAGAAAATTTTTAAAAACAACTATTTTAGAAAACAACATCATTCAAACCACTGGTAGTGCTGGTGAAAGTATTGCAGCTGGTGTTGCATTTACATTGCCTGGGTTTTTATTTTTATCGTCACCAGATAGTGCACAATACTTTAATTATCTTACCATTTTAATATTAGCAATTGTTGGTGGTTTATTGGGCACATTATTAATGATTCCTTTAAGAAAAGCATTAATAGTTAACGAACACGAAAACCTACCTTATCCCGAAGGAACAGCTTGTGGCGATGTTTTAAAAGCTGGAGAAAAAGGCGGTGATTTTGCAAAAACTGCTTTTTGGGGTTTAGGTGTATCTTTTGTTTATGCACTTTTACAAAAAGTATTACACATCATTGCCGAAACTCCATTTTGGGCAACTAAACAAGCCAATAAGTTTTTTCCCTCTGCAAAAGTAAGTGGCGAAATTACACCTGAATATTTGGGTGTTGGTTATATTATTGGCCCTCGAATTGCAGGTGTTCTAGTTGCAGGTGGTGTTCTTAGTTGGTTGGTATTAATTCCTCTTTTGTCATTTCTTGTACCTGCAGATGTTATTGCAAATCAATTAGTAAAACTAGGATATTTAAAAAGCATCACTGTAGATGGTGGCAAAGGTGGTTGGAATGCAGCTACTCATACTTTTAATGATTATTCAGTAGCAGTATATTATGCTTTTGTAAGATTAATTGGAGCTGGTGCTGTAGCTGCAGGAGGAATTATAACACTTATAAAAACAATTCCAACAATTGTAAAATCTGTAAAGGGAAGTTTTGCATCGATATCTGCAAACGCTGGTGGAGGAGATTCAACATTGTTGAGAACAGACAAAGATTTAAGTTTAAAATTTGTAGGAATTGGTAGTTTAGCATTGATAGTTTTAATTGGAATTTTACCACAAGTACCGGGAAATAGTTTTGTTCAAAAATTATTAATAGGTGTACTTGTTGTTGTTTTTGGGGCATTATTTGTTACAGTTTCTTCAAGAATAGTGGGATTAATTGGTAGCAGTAATAACCCAATTAGTGGAATGACAATTGCTACTGTTATGGGAACTTCTTTAATTTTTCTTAGCGTAGGTTGGAGTGGTGTAGTTTACGAACCAATGGTATTAGTTGTTGGTGGCATGATTTGTATTGCTGCAGCAAATGCAGGAGCTACTAGTCAAGATTTAAAGAGTGGATATATTGTTGGTGCAACCCCACGAAATCAGCAAATTGCACTATTTGTAGGAGCAATTGTATCATCTATAGTTATTGGCATAACTGTAAAATTTTTAGATAATCCTACTAATGAAATGGTAGCACAAGGAATTAACCATGCTATAGGTACTGAAAAATTCCCTGCTCCTCAAGCAACTTTAATGGCCACTTTAATTAAAGGGATACAATCGCAAAGCCTTGACTGGCAATATGTTTTTGTTGGTGTATTTATTGCAATTGCTTTAGAACTTTGTGGCATAAAAGCATTAAGCTTTGCTGTGGGAGCTTATTTACCATTAAGTACAACTTTGCCCATTTTTATTGGTGGAGCTATAAGAGGTTTGGTAGATAAAAAACAATCTGGCACACACAAAACACCTGAAGAAGAAGAATTAGGCAAAGGCAGTTTATTTGCAACAGGATTAGTTGCAGGGGGTGCTGTTGCTGGTGTTGTAATTGCTTTTATAAGTGGCAGCTCATGGGGTAAAAGCTTTTTAGATAAAGTTTCACTTGAACATATGCTGGAAACATCATTAAGCACAAATGGTTATTTTTTATTGGGGGTAATTTTATTTGCCTTCATGGGCTTTATGCTATATAAAGTAGCACTAAAAAAAGATGAAGCATAAAACAAAAAATTAAATTCGTAAAACGCCATTGTACTTAATTTGCAATGGCGTTTATTTTTGGATTACTAATAAAAAATCAATGACAATTCTCATAACAGGTGCAACTTCAGGTTTTGGCAAAGCCATTGCACAAACTTTTGCCAAACAAAACCATCAACTTATAATCACAGGCAGGAGGGCTGAATTATTGCACAACTTAACTAATGAACTGCAAGAAAAATATCAAATTAAAGTTTTACCGCTAGTTTTTGATGTTCAAAATAAAAAAGCTGTTTTTGAAGCTATAGCATCTATTCCTACTGAATTTAAAAATATTGATATATTAATAAATAATGCAGGTCTTGCTTTAGGCAGAGAAAATGCCGACGAATCTTTATTAGAAGATTGGGAAACCATGATTGATACAAATGTTAAAGGATTAATGTATGTTACAAAAGCTGTACTCCCTTTAATGATTGCTAATAAACAAGGACACATTATAAATATGGGTAGTGTGGCAGCAAAACAAATGTATCAGTTTGGCAATGCTTATTGTGCCTCAAAAGCAGCAGTAGATGCTTTAAGTCAAACTTTAAGAATAGATTTATTACAACACAACATTAAAGTAACTGCAATTCATCCAGGGGCTGCACAAACTGAGTTTGCCAATGTTAGGTTTAAAGGCAATCAAGAAAAAGCCGATGCTACCTACAAAGGTTATGTACCATTAAGTGCTCAAGATGTTGCAGATGTTGTGTATTATTGCAGTACACTGCCTCAGCATGTATGTATTAATGATGTTGTAATTACCTGTACAGCACAAGCCAATGCAGTATATTTTCATAAAGCGTAATTGCTAATAATAAGCTTTAGATTGTAGTGCAATGCAACTATCCATTATAATAGTAAATTTTAATGTTAAATATTTTTTAGAGCAGTGTTTATTCAGTGTTGTAAAAGCTATTGAAGGTATTGAAGCAGAAATTATAGTAGTTGATAATGCTAGTGCTGATAATAGTGTATCGTACCTACAAAAACTTTTTCCTCGTGTAAAATTTATTGAAAGCAAAGAAAATTTAGGTTTTGCTAAAGCAAATAACTTGGCTTTACCTATTGTAAAAGGTGATTATATTTTATATCTAAATCCTGACACTATTTTACCAGAAGATTGCCTAAAAAATTGTTTGCATTTTTTTCAAACTCATCCTAACTGTGGTGCTTTAGGTGTACAAATGATTGATGGTGCAGGAAGATTTTTGCCAGAAAGCAAAAGGGCTTTTCCTTCTTTAAAAACAGCATTTTACAAACTAGTTGGTTTATCGTTAATTTTCCCTACTTCTTCCATTTTTAATAAATATGCTTTAGGCAATTTAAATAAAGATGAAACGCATGATGTTGATGTTTTAGCAGGTGCATTTATGATGTTACCCAAACAAGTAGTTGAAAAAACTAACGGATTTGATGAAGCCTATTTTATGTATGGCGAGGATATTGATTTAAGCTATAGAGTTCAACAATTAGGCTTCAAAAACTATTATTTTGGCAACCAAAAAATAATCCATTTTAAAGGCGAAAGTACAAAGCGTGGTAGTTTAAACTACGTTCGTATTTTTTATAAAGCCATGAGCATTTTTGTAACTAAACATTATAGCCAGCAAAAAGCAAAAATGTTTGTTACCGTTATTAATATTGCTATTTGGCTGCGTGCCTGTGTTAGTATTTTTCAAAATATAATTAAAAAGCTAGGATTACCAATTATTGATGCTGCAATAGTGTCGCTGAGCTTATATGCAACACAATGGTATTGGATAAAATTTTTAAGAGATGGAATACCTTTCGATAATGATTTAATTCAGTTTGCCATTCCTGTTTTTACATTTGTGTATGTAATTGGTGCGTTTTTAAGTGGCATGTACGATAGTATTGTAAAGCCATTAAAATCCTTTATATCTTCTATATCTGCAATAATTGTTGTTTTGGCTGTTTATTCTCTTTTGCCAGAAGATATGCGTTTTTCAAGAGGGGTAATTTTATTTGGAGGAATAATAAGTAGTATAATTGTTACATTTTGCAGGTGGCTTTTCTTAAAAAATAAATGGTTTATAAAACCATCAACCGATGATATTTTTGAGCAAAGTGTTGTTGTGGGCTCATTAAATGATTATCAGCAAATTGTAAATATATTACAACAACGAAATAATGCTGATAGGGTGTTGGGCAGGATAGGTAACAAACCCAACGAAATTAATAGTATTGGAACTTTTGAGCAATTACCAAAACTTATTAAAGAGCTACAATTAAAAGAAGTAATTTTTTGTGAAGGAAATGTTACTTATAAAGACATTATCCATTTTCTTACAATACCCAACAAACTTCATCTCAATTACAGATTTCATGCAAAAAAAAGTAACAGCATAGTTGGTAGCGATTCTAAAGCCTCAACTGGAGAAACCATGAGTATTGAAGATTTTTACAATATTGGTTTACCCTATCAACAACGCATGAAGAAATTAATTGATGTTTGGGTGGCCATTTTTGTAATTATTTTTTCACCTGTAATGCTTTTGTTTAAAAAAAATATTGTACAACTCTATAAAAATGCTTTTGATGTTTTATGGGGCAATAAAACATGGGTAGGTTATACTACTACTTCGAGTAAATTACCCAAAATTTCAGAAGGTATTATTTCGCCACAAGGGTTTAGTATTAAACAACCATATCCTGTAGTACAAACAGTTCTGCAAAAAACCGATAAACTTTATGCCAAAGAATACGACTGGCTAATTGATTTGAGAATTATATACCAACACTTTGGTAATTTAGATGCATAGTAGCATTAAATTTTCCATTCATAAATAAAAACTGCTTGTTTAAACATTAGTGTGTAACATTATTTACTTTCTTACGTTTTTTTGTTTGAGTTTCCCAACTTTTAGGAGTTTTTAACTCTTGTATGGGTAAAATCAAATAAAATCAAAAAATCAACCAACATGAGAAAGTACTTTTTAGTATGTTCATGGGCATTGTCATGCTTTTTTATAAAAGCCCAAGAAACTTCTAAGATAACTAGAGAATTAAAAGCTTTTCGTACCACCTCAAAGCCAAAAATGGATGGCGACATTAAAGATTCTATTTGGCAAAAAGCAACTTATTTTTCAAAATTTGTTGAATGGAGGCCAACTTTTGGAAAAGAAGAACTTCATCAAAATCGAACAGAAGTTTATTTAATGTACGATAATGAAAACTTTTACATCGCTGGCTATTGCCACGAAGCTAAAATTGATAGTATTAGCAAAGAATTAATTGGTAGAGATAATGTGGGAGTTAATGACTTTGTTGGTGTAATGTTCGATACCTATAACGATAAAATAAACGGGTTTGGCTATTACGTAACACCTCTTGGCGAGCAATTTGATGCAAAATATAGTAGCACAGGTGAAGATGGAAGCTGGAGTAGTGTGTACGAAACCCATGCAAAAATTGTTGAAGATGGTTGGACATTTGAAATGAGAATTCCCTACGCAGCCATTCGTTTTGTTGCAAAACCTATGCAAACTTGGGGCATAAATATTACTCGTAGAAGAAACAAAACTGGACAACAATTTATGTGGAATCCAACAGACCCAACTTTTGGTGGCAACTTTTTTGGGCAGTTTGGTTTACTTACAAACATCGAAAACATTAAACCTCCTATTCGTTTATCATTCTCTCCATATTTATCAACTTACGCCAATCATTACCCATTAAATCAACCTGGTGTAAGCAATTGGGCAACCCAAGTAAATGGTGGTATGGATGTTAAATATGGTATTAATCAGGCCTTTACTTTGGATATGACTTTGATACCAGATTTTGGTCAAGTTCAAAGCGATAATCAAATTTTAAACCTCACTCCTTTTGAAGTTCGTTTTAATGAAAACAGAAACTTTTTTACCGAAGGAACTGAACTTTTTGGTAAAGGAAATTTATTTTATAGTAGAAGAATTGGTGGTGCACCTATAAACTATTGGAATGTTTACAATCAATTAGGAGCTGATGAAGAAGTAGTAAAAAACCCACAAGAAACAAAACTTATTAATGCTACAAAAGTTAGTGGCAGAAATCAAAAAGGATTAGGTATTGGTGTATTTAACGCTTTGGTTGCTGCACAACATGCCACTGTGAGGGATAAAGTAAAAAATACACAGCGAGAAATTGAAACAAATCCTCTTACCAATTATAACATTATTGTACTTGACCAAAGCTTAAAAAACAGCAGTAGTATTTCATTCATCAATACTAATGTTACCAGAAATGGAACTGATTATGATGCCAATGTTTCGGCAGCTTTATTTGATATTTTCGACAAAAAACAAAACTGGAATGTTAATGGAAAAATAGTGAGTAGCAACTTAATTGGATATTTACCAAACGGCAAAACAGAAACGGGCTATGCACATACTTTTGGATTTGGAAAAACCGGCGGAAGATGGAATTTTAATTATTGGCAAGATTTAAGCAACAGCACCTATCAGCAAAACGATATGGGCTATTTTACAAATAATAATTACATAGATAATGGATTTTGGACTGGCTATAAATGGGTTAAAGCTGGTAAATGGTACAATCGTTTAAATGTAAATTTTAACACTTGGTACAGCAGAAGATTAAATCCTGGAGATTATCAAAACTTTGGACTTAATACCAACTTTAATGGACAGTTAAAAAATCTTTGGTGGTTTGGAGTTTTTGCAAACTATAATGCTCAAGAAAACGACTTTTACGAACCTCGCAGAGCTGGATATGTTTTTAAAAGACCAGAAAGAATGACTGCTGGTTTTTGGCTTGGTAGCAACGATGCAAAAAAATATAGTGCAAGCACAGAGTTTAGCATTAGCCATGCCAAAAAAATTAATTCCACAGGTATTGATTTAAGCTTGTATCAACAATATAGATTTAATAATAAACTTACAGTATCGCTAAATACTCAATTAGAAAACAGAAAAAACAATTTTGGATTTGCCACTATTGAAAACGACAGTGTATTTGTAGGTTTAAGAAAAAGACAAACCATAACAAACACTTTTGTAGTAAAATATAACTTTACCAATATGATGGGGCTTAACTTAAGAGTAAGGCACTATTGGAGTGAAGTTAAATACAACCAATACCAACACCTTGATAAGCTAGGCAATGTTACTAACGTAAACACCAATGCAAATGCAAATTATAACGTTAACTTTTTTAATGTTGATTTAAATTACACTTGGCAATTTGCACTTGGTAGTTTTATTAATATTAACTGGAAAAACCAAATTGCAAATTTTGACAAAGCCGTTGGCGATGGATATTTTAAAAATTTAGGCAATATTATTCAGGCAAACCAAGCTAATAGTTTTTCTATTCGGGTAATTTATTTTTTAGATTATTTAGATTTAAAGAGAAAAAAATAAGTAGCATTTATTAAAATAAGCTTAAAAACTGCCTTTCTCAATTTAATTTTATTAATTTATAATTAAATAAACAAACACAAACAACTTAAACAAAAAAGTATTGTTTGTGTTTGTTTATATTACATCGAAGTATTTAAATTGGAAAAAGTAGAAACTATGCATAGTTAACTAAAATATTATCCTGTGCAAAACCAAAATTTGAATCCTTGAAGTGAAAGCTTTAGGGATTCTTTTTTTGTTAAAAATTTTACGACGATTGTAAAATATTAACAATATTAATAATACAACTTATTTCAATGGATTTGAAGATAAATTAACTCTATATTTGTGTTATCCAATTAAAGTTACCATAAAAACGAAGTAATTATCATAGTTAGTAACATATATTCCTATTGAAGAACCAAAAATCCAAATCCTTAAAGTAAAAACTTTGAGGATTTTTTTTGTAGTTTTCGATTAAAAAACTAATGAATAAACTTGTTGAAAACAGATGTTTGCTGGCAGTAATTTTAACCCTTTGAAAATCATTGCTCAATAGAATTTCACAGTTGAACCTAACCCTGATTGAAGTGGAAAGCCCACAGCGAACGATAGTGAAGCGAGGACTTGCAACGAAAAGCAGGAAACTGAAGCCCAATAGTAATTTAGAGTGGATGTTTCAAAAAAAATAAAACTAAGATTTATTGAGATACTGCATTCCAACCTTGTGCAAAAAGCTCGTGTGAGCCTCCACCTTTGGTTATAATTTTACAGCCTTTTTCTTGCTCTGTGATATAACCAATTACGCTAATTTCTTCGCTGGTTACTATTTTGTCGTAATCTTCTTGCTTAATGGTAAACAATAATTCATAATCTTCACCACCATTTAAGGCACAAACTGTTGGATCGACACCAAATTTTAGTGCTGCTTTTCGTGTTGCATCGTGAATAGGAATTTTATCTTCGTACAACACCACACCAACATTACTTTGTTTAGCAATGTGCAAAATTTCGCTACTTAATCCATCGCTAATATCGAGCATGGCAGTAGGCAAAATTGAATTATCTGCAAAAAATTGGATAATATCTTTACGAGCTTCTGGCTTTAATAATCTACCCACAATGTAATCTTCACCCTCAAGGTCGGGCTGAATTTGTGGATTTTCTAAAAATATTTTTTTCTCTCTTTCCATTAGTGTAAGTCCTAAAAACGAACCACCTAAAAAACCACTAACACACAACAAATCGCCTTTTTGGGCTGTACTTCGCTTCACAAAATTATTTGGTGCAACTTCACCAATTGCTGTAATACTAATTACAAAGCCTTTTTGTGAACTACTTGTATCTCCCCCAACTAAATCTACATTATACTTTTCGCAGGCGGCAAAAATACCTTCATAAAATTCGTTCAAAGCCTCTAAACTAATTTTATTACTTAAGCCAATGCTTACTGTAATTTGTGTAGGTGTTGCGTTCATAGCATACACATCGCTTAAGTTAACTACAACACTTTTATAGCCCAAATGCTTTAGAGGCGTATACATAAAATCGAAATGAATACCCTCGAGCAATAGGTCTGTTGTTACTACTGTTTGTTTACCAAAATTATCGATTACTGCAGCATCGTCGCCTACACTTAAAACAGTTGATGCGTTTTTAATTTCAAAGTTTTTTGTAAGATGATCTATCAAACCAAACTCACCTAATGTAGCAATTTCTGTACGTTCTTGTGACATATTTTTTAGATAAAAAATTAAGAATTTTAGTTCAACAATTACGCTGTTAATTATGGTAATTTGGGCAAAAATTACTGCCCGCCATCGGTTCTTTTTTTAGCAATTTCTTTATAGCCTCTCCATTTCTCAATAACGTTTGTCATGTCTGGTGGCAACGGGCATTCGAAATACATATTTTCACCACTTACAGGATGAACAAAGCCTAAGGTTCGTGCATGCAAAGCTACTCGAGGACAAATTTCAAAACAATTATCTACAAATTGTTTGTACTTGGTGTATACGGTACCTTTAAGAATTTTTTCACCACCATATTCCCAATCGTTAAAAAGCGTATGACCAATGTATTTCATGTGCACACGAATTTGATGTGTACGACCTGTTTCGAGGGTGCATTGCACCAAAGTTGTGTAGTAAAAACGCTCTAAAACTTTATAGTGAGTTACAGCATGTTTGCCATAATCACCATCAGGAAAAACTGTGAACATTTTACGATATTGCAAGTGACGAGAAATGTTGCCAGTAATAGTACCTTCATCATCTTGAACATCGCCCCAAACTAAAGCTACATAGTTACGAACTACAGTGTGATCGTAAAATTGTTTGGCTAAATGCACTGCAGCAATATTGGTTTTGGCAAGCACTAATAAGCCAGTTGTATTTTTATCGATACGATGTACTAAGCCATAACGTTGTAAACTTTCTTCATCAGTGTTATTATTTTGCTGCTTTAAATAATAAGCAACCCCATTTAACAAAGTACCTCTAAAGTTGCCAATGCCAGGATGCACAACCATATTTGATGGCTTATTTACCACTAGCACATGCTCATCTTCAAATACAATATTTAAAGGAATATTTTCTGGATAAACTTCTGTATAATCAGGATTTGTGAAACTTAATAAAACTACCTCGTCGCCTGGTTTTATTTTATAGTTGCTTTTTACAACTTTACCATTTACAGTAAGAAAACCTTGATCAATATTTTGTTGAATTTTGTTTCTTGTAGCATTTACAATTCGGGCTTGGAGCCATTTGTCTACACGTTTTGGCTCTTCGCCTTTATCGATAATAAAAACTTTTCTTTCGTAAAGTTCTTCAGGATGAGAATGGTCTGTAACTTCTTCGTAGGGCATAAAATGTTGGTTGCTATTTTTACTAATTGAAACTAGTTTTTTTCTTCATTAATTTTTTTAAATACTTCCTCCATTTTAAAAACATAATCCAAAGTATCGTCTTCGAAATAATGAATAACAGGCATTCTACGTAATTGTTTGCCTACTTTAGTAGCAAGTTCTTTTTTAATTTCCCAAGCTTTTTGGTCAATTAATTTCATAGCTGCAGTAGTATCTTCAATTTTAAAGAAACTCAAATAAATTCTGGCTTCCAGTAAATCTGGAGTTACTTTTATTTTAGAAATACTAACCATCCCCCCCATTATCATATTTAAACCAAGACGCCTGAAAATTAAATTAACTTCATCAAGCAACACCGCAGCCACTTGTTTTTGGCGTTTCCCTTCTTCCATATAAATAAATTAGTGTGCAAAAATAACTGTTTGTAGGGTTAAAACAGTTTCTTAATACTATTGAATTTGTTGGAACGGCTTTAATTTGCCGAATTAGGCAAACAAACAAAGTGGCTTTTGCTATTATTTTATGAGTTATTAATCCAACCCATATATAAGCAAATCATTACTGCTAAGCCTACAATAATTCTATACCATCCGAAGATTTTAAATCCATTTTTTTGTACATAGCTAATAAAAAATTTAATTGCTGCAAGTGCAACAAAATAACTCACAATTGCACCAACACCAAGCGTTACAAAATTTTCTTTTACCAAAACTTCAGGGGCATCTTTATATACATCTAAAAAACTTTTAGCACTAGCTGCAAACATAGTTGGCACTGCCA
The DNA here is from genome assembly GCA_049242865.1 of Chitinophagaceae bacterium. Lineage (GTDB taxonomy): Bacteria > Bacteroidota > Bacteroidia > Chitinophagales > Chitinophagaceae > CAIVPM01. The sequence continues at coordinate 20,139 of JBMLOR010000207.1, forward strand.
AAAAAAATGAAAACTCAGCAGCTAGGCTTTTTGTTAATTTTTGACTCATACCGCCAATTATTGTACTTGCACTTCTACTTAATCCAGGAAAAATTATACTCAATACCTGAAAGCATCCAATTATAAATGCTTTACCATAGCTCAAATCTTTTTCTTCGTGTATAATTGGTTTAGAAAAAACTTTATCAATAAAAAGTAGCACTAATCCACCTGCTATCATAACAGCACTTATAAACCATAAATTACCCAATGCAGCATCAATGTGTTTTTTAAGTAAAGCACCAGCCACAAGAGCAGGAACTACTGCAATTGCAAGTTTATAGTAAAAACTTAATTTTTTAAAATCGATGAATTTTTTAAAGTAAATAGTAACAACGCTTAAAATAGCTGCCAATTGAATTACAACTTCAAACAACTCGGTAAAAGCACTATTTTGAACGCCAATAATTGGGTTAGTGATTTTCATGTGTGCAGTAGAAGAAATAGGCAAAAACTCTGTTAGCCCTTCTACTATTGCTATTATAATTGCCTTAATTAAATCCATAAAAAATTTTTGCAAGAATACATAAAAGCACTTAGTTAAACTCCATAATTATGTTGCCTTGTACAAGCTTTAGAAACTAGATACATTAACTTCATTATTTCAAATCATAATAGCTAGCTTAGAATTATTCTAAAAAAAAGAGATGGTTATACTAAATACACTTTTGCAACAATTGGTATATAGTAATTAAAATTATTAAAAGAAAAATACATTTAAAATATACTTTTGCTGTAATGTACACTTCAATTTCAGGCTGGAAAGATACCATCGTGGCTTTGGCAACTGCACCAGGCTTAGGAGCTATTGCAGTTATAAGATTAAGTGGTGAAAAAGCTATTCATATTACCAATGAATTATTTCCTTCTAAAAATTTAGAAACAAAAGATAGCCATACCTTGCATGTAGGACTATTGAAAGATGAAAATGAAATTTTAGATGAAGTTGTTGTTGCCTTATACAAAAACCCAAAAAGCTATACAGGCGAAGATGTTGTTGAAATTAGTTGTCATGGATCTCCTTTTATTCAAGAAAAAATTATAGCTGCCATTTGTAAAAAAGGAGCGAGAATTGCTAAAGCAGGGGAGTTTACTCAACGTGCATTTTTAAATGGTAAATTAGATTTAACACAAGCCGAAGCCGTGGCAGATTTAATTGCAAGCAATACAGAAGCTAGCAGAAATACAGCATTAAAAAACATTAGAGGTGGCTTTTCTAATTCATTATCAATTCTTAGAGAAGAGCTAATAAAATTTAGTGCATTAATTGAGTTAGAGTTAGATTTTAGCCAAGAAGATGTAGAGTTTGCAGATAGACAACAATTTAAATTATTAATTAAAGAAATAAGCCATTCAACCAATAAATTATTAGATTCTTTTAGGTTAGGTAATGTTATAAAAAATGGAATTCAAGTTGCCATAATTGGCAAGCCAAATGCAGGAAAATCAACTTTACTCAATGTATTGTTAAACGAAGAAAGAGCTATAGTAAGCAGTATTGCTGGCACAACAAGGGATACTATTGAGGAGGTTATAAATATAGATGGTGTATTATTTAGACTAATAGATACAGCAGGCCTTAGAACACAAACGAGTGATGAAATTGAAAGTATAGGTGTTGAAAAAAGTTATGAAAAAGCAAACCTTGCCGATGTGGTAATTTACTTGTTCGACTCAAGCGACAATTTAAACCTAGATCAAGAAATTGAGTGGCTTAAAAGCCTTAAAAAACCATATTTACTAGTGGCAAACAAAGTAGATATAAAGCAAACAAATAACTCAACAAATAATCAGCTTGAAACCATATTCATTTCTGCCAAAGCTAATATTGGAATTGATGTGCTTAAAAAATCATTAATTCAAAAATCTTTCACAGGAAATATTAATACTGAAGATACAGTTGTTACTAATGCAAGGCATTTTGAAGCTCTCGAAAAATTAGCTCGCTGCCTTAACGATATTAATGATGGATTACAAAACAATATTCCTGGAGATTTATTGGCTTTAGACATTCGTCAGGCTTTGCATTATTTGGGTACAATTACTGGTCAGGTTACTAATGAAGAACAGTTAGATTTTATATTCTCTAAATTCTGTATCGGAAAGTAAAATTTCAAAGTCACTAACAATGTTTGTAAAATCATATTTATTAGATATAAACGTATCATACTTCTTAAATCTATTTTGCAGTAATTAAATAATTTTAAAAAAATTGTTGCCAAAATTTTATTAAAATAAAATTATTGTTCTAAAAGTTTTTAATTAAAAAATAAATTGTATTTAAAAAATACTTAATTTCCCTAATTAATTTAAAAACTAACGATACATGAAATATGCTCCCATTCAAAACTTCATCAATGGAAGTTTTGTTAATGCTTCAACAACCCAAACTTTAGATGTAATTTCTCCTGTTGATGGCAATCACTTATCAACTGTTCCAATGTCATCCTCAAAAGATCTTGACGACGCTGTAAAGGCTGCCAAAGCTGCATTTCCTGCTTGGAGTAAAACTCCTATCAAAGAAAGAGTTCAAGTATTTTTTAGATATAAAACCTTATTAGAAAAACATTTGAAGGAGTTAGCAGAATTATGCAGTGAAGAGAATGGAAAAACTTATGGAGAAAGTGTTGCCGAAATTGAAAAATGTATTGAACTTACAGAATTTGCCACATCATTGCCGCAATTAATTACTGGCGAAATTTTAGAAGTGAGTAAAGGTGTTGAATGCCGAACAGAGCATGTTGCATTGGGAGTTGTAGCATCTATTGTACCTTTCAATTTTCCTTCTATGGTGCCTAATTGGACTATCCCTAATGCAATTGCTTTAGGAAATTGTATGATTATGAAGCCAAGCGAAAAAGTACCTTTAAGCTGTGGCAAAATTGCCGAACTTTTAAAAGAAGCTGGTTTGCCCGATGGTGTTTTAAATATTGTACATGGCGATGTTGAAATTGTTAATGCCATTTGCGATCATCCAAATATTGAAGCTGTGAGTTTTGTTGGCTCTACTAAAGTTGCCAAAATTGTTTATCAACGTGCAACTCAAAATTTAAAAAGATGTTTGGCTTTGGGTGGTGCAAAAAACCATTTAATGGTATTGCCAGATGCTAAAGAAGATATGACTGCTGCAAATGTTGTAGCAAGCATGAGTGGCTGTGCTGGCCAACGTTGTATGGCAGCAAGTGCAATGGTTGGTGTAGGAAATGTTGACCATATTATTGCTAAAATTTGTGATGAGGCTAAAAAAATTGAACCAGGAAAAAACTTAGGTGCAGTTATTAATAAACAATCACAACAAAGAATTGAGGCATACATTACCCAAGCTGAAAAAGATGGTGCAAAAATTTTGGTGGATGGTCGTAATACAAAAGTTGCAGGCAAAGAAAATGGAACTTATGTTGGCCCAACTGTAATAGATTATGTTACTCCACAAATGAGTGTTGCTACTGAAGAAATTTTTGGCCCTGTTATCAGCATTATGAGAACCAATACTGTAGATGAAGCATTGGCCATTGAAAATGCAAATCCTTATGGCAATGCAGCAAGTGTATTTACCCAAAATGGTGCAATGGCAAGATATATTATTGATAATGCTAGTGCTGGTATGATTGGTGTAAACGTTGGAGTGCCTGTGCCTCGTGAGCCTTTTAGTTTTGGTGGCTGGAACGAAAGCAAATTTGGTGTTGGTGATATTACAGGAAAAAGCAGTATTGAGTTTTGGACTAAGTTGAAAAAATCAACTACTAAATGGAATCCTGAAGCTGGCGTAAATTGGATGAGTTAGTGTTTCACACAAAGCAACTAAGATAACCAAGTTCACAAAGACTTTGTTTTGTAGTATCCTTTGTTCCTTTGTGTGAAAAATATTGCTTCGCAACTTTTTGATTATTATGATACAAACTTTTGTAATTCTATTAAACGTCTGTTGCGTCGCACACTTCAACGTTCTGAACTTTATTGAACAATAAAACTTTGCGTTCGTAGTAAAATTTGCTTCGTTGCGTAAAATAAAAAATATTAAAAAAAATGAATACTCAAACATTATCACTTGCACAAGAAATTATAAATGATAGTCAAGACTATACACTTTTTAGTTGGAGCAAACAAAAAGGCACCAATCCTTTAGCAATTAAAAGAGCCGAAGGTGTGTATTTATATGACTATGATGGAAATAGAATTATTGATTTTTCAAGTGGATTAATCAATATGAATATTGGTCACGGCAATCAAAGAATTACAGAAGCAGTTGTAAAGCAAATGCAGCAAGTAGCTTATGTTACACCTAGTTGTGTTACAAAAGCACGTGCAGATTTAGGAAAAAAATTAGCTGAAATTTGCCCAGGAGATTTAAACAAATCTTTCTTCACTTTATGTGGTGCAACTTCTATCGAAAATGGAATTAAGTTGGCTCGTTTATATACTGGACGTCATAAAATTTTAACACGTTATCAATCTTACCATGGTGCAACAATGGGTGCAATTTCTGCAGGTGGAGATCCACGTAAAATTCCTGTTGATGGTCAGCAAGCACCAAATTTTATTCACTTCGATTTACCTAATTTATATCGTTGGGAATATGGCGAAGAAAATTTATTAAAAGAATCAATTGCAAGTCTGGAAAGAATGATAGCCTATGAAGGTCCAAATACTATTGCTGCAATTTTATTAGAAGGCGAAAGTGGTACAAGTGGTTGTTTACAATATCCCAAAGGTTATTTAAAAGCAGTTAGAGAAATTACTAACAAGCACGGAATCTTAATTATTGTTGATGAAGTAATGAGTGGATTTGGAAGAACAGGTCAATGGTTTGGATTTCAAAATCACGATATTGTACCTGATATGATTGCAATGGCAAAAGGTTTAACCTGTGGTTATTTACCTTTTGGTTGTTTACAAATTAGTGATAAAATTGCTAGTAAATTCGACGATGCTGTTTTGCCTTTAGGTTTAACATACTCTGCACATGCAGTTTGCTGTGCTGCAGCATTAGAAACTTTAAAAATTTATGAAGAAGAAAACCTGCTTGAAAATGCAAGAGTAATGGGCAAGTATATGGAAGAGCAAGTTGAGAGATTGAAAGCTAAACATCCATCAATTGGCGACTTTAGAAACACAGGATTATTGGGTTGTATTGAGTTGGTGAAGAACAGAAACACAAAAGAACCAATGGCACCATTTAATGCAAAGCCTGATGAAATGGTAGTAATGAACAAAGTGGCTGCAAAAATTAAAGAATTAGGTATGTACACATTTGTAAGATGGAATTATATTTTTTGTGCACCACCTTTAATTGTTACTAAAGAACAAATTGATGAAGGTTTGGCAATTATTAGTGAAGCTTTAAAAATTGCTGATGAAAGTATTGTTTAATGGAACACGGATGATATGGATTTAAAAGATGTAAAAGATAGAATCAAATCCAAAAATCTTTTCAACTCGTGTAATCTGTGTCAAATAAAATATCATATCAATGAAACATTCCAATATAACAGAGCAAATAATTAAAGCCTTTTATAAAGTTTACAATACACTTGGTTATGGGTTTTTAGAAAGGGTTTATGAAGCTGCTATGTATATTGAGTTGACAAATATGGGTTTTGAAGTTGAAAAACAAAAGCCGATAAAAGTATTTTACGAAGGAGATGAAATTGGTATATATTATGCAGATTTAATAATTAATGATTTAGTAATTATTGAATTAAAGGCAGTTGAAAATTTTGCAGATGAACATACTGTGCAGTTAATAAACTATTTAAAAGCAACAGAAATTGAAGTAGGATTACTTCTAAATTTTGGCAAAAAGCCTGAGTTCAGAAGAAAAATATTTGATAATGAATTAAAGTAGAAAATGAAGCACAGATAACACGTTGTTGAAGGATAAAAAGGATTTATTTTTAATCTCAAAAATCTTAACTATCTGTGTTATCCGTGTTCAACAACTAAAGATGAATAACAATCTAATCAATAAAGACCTCGCCCCAATTTCTCAAGACAAACGTACTTGGGGAACTTGGAATTATGCTGCACTTTGGATAAGTATGAGCCTTTGCATTCCTACTTATACTATGGCAAGCAGTATGATTAATAAAGGAATGAATTGGTGGCAAGCTATTCTTACCATTTTTATTGGTAATGCAATTGTGCTTGTTCCAATGTTGTTGAATGGTCACGCTGGTGCAAAATATGGAATTCCTTTTCCTGTGTTAGCACGTGCAAGCTTTGGAACAAAAGGTGCCAACATTCCTGCTATGCTTAGGGCAATTGTTGCTTGTGGCTGGTTTGGTATTCAAACCTGGATTGGAGGTGCTTCTTTATACAATCTTATTCGTGCATTTAACCCAAGTTTGGAAGCTATAAAAATCGATGGACTTTTTCCTCAGCCATTACCTATTTTATGCTTCATATTATTTTGGTTGTTAAATATGTTTATTGTGTATAAAGGCGTCGAAAGTATCAGAAAGTTATTGGTGTTTAAAGCCTTTTTTTTACCCGTTGCAGCAGCAGGTTTATTTTGTTGGGCTGTTATTGCAGCAAAAGGATTAGGACCAATTTTAAGTGAACCATCAAAATTTACAGACACCAAATCTTTTTTAAATTTTTTCTTTCCTGCATTAACTGCTGTTGTTGGTTTTTGGGCAACATTATCTTTAAATATTCCAGATTTTACACGCTATGCAAAAAGCCAAAAAGCACAAATCAAGGGTCAAGCAATTGGCTTACCACCATCAATGACTTTGTTTGCATTTGTTGGCGTTGTGGTTACTTCTGCAACAACAATTATTTATGGACATAGCGAATGGGATCCTGTTGTTTTAGCATCAAAATTTGAAAGCAAGCTGATGGTTGTTTTTGCAATGATTGGAATTATTATTTCAACATTGGCAACAAATATTGCAGCCAATATTGTTAGTCCTGCCAACGACTTTGCTAACCTCAATCCTCAAAAAATAAATTTTAAAACTGGTGGATATATCACAGGAATTATTGGTGTACTAATCTTTCCTTGGAAGCTGATGGCAGACCCTGATGGCTATATTTTTACTTGGTTGATTGCATACTCTGGTTTACTAGGACCCATTGGTGGAATTATGATTGTTGATTATTTCTTCATCAAAAAACAAACATTATTTGTTGACGAATTGTATCAACACAATGGAAGGTATTTTTTCAAGAATGGATTTAATGATAAAGCAGTTATTGCTTTATTAATTGGTATTTTACCAAACATTCCAGGTTTCTTAGTTGTGATAAAAGTAGTAAGTACAAATGCTTTTCCAGTATGGATTTCAGACTTATATAATTATGCTTGGTTTGTGGGTTTTGCTGTAAGTGGTTTGGTTTATAAATTAATGATGGGAAAAGATATATAAAATAATTTCTACATGCAATTGCAAGTAATACATAATAAAATATATGATATCAGAAACGAGAAAGTAATGCTCGATTTTGATTTAGCA
>JBMLOR010000208.1:0-6562 GCA_049242865.1 Chitinophagaceae bacterium
TTTTTATTTTTTATAATTTGTGTATTAATTTAAATAAATATTACAAATAGAGTACCAATTATTTTTTTAGTAAAAATGTCAGGTTTAATATTTTAAGAAAATGGCAGCTAAAACATAATCTGCTAGCAAAATTAAAATACAACTCACCACTACCGAAGTTGTACTACTTCGTCCAATTTCTAAGGCACCACCTTTTACATTATAACCAAAATACGCAGGAATGCTACTAACTATAAAGGCATAAGTATAAGCTTTATATAGTGCAAATTGAATATTATACATATTTAAGTTAGATCGTAAACCATCGTCGAAAATATCATTGGCAATAATACCTGTTGCAGCACCAGCCATTCTTCCACCCCAAATTCCTAAAACTGCTGCAATTATAATTAAAGCAGGCACTACAATTAAAGCAGCAATAATTTTTGGCATTATTAAATAACTTTTGGTATTAATTCCCATTATTTCTAAAGCATCAATTTGCTCGCTTACCCTCATATTGCCCAATTCACTAGCAATTTTGCTGCCCACAACTCCTGCCAAAACTATACTTACAACTGTAGGTGCAAGTTCTAAAATCATGCTATCTCTCACAATTTGAGCAATGGTTTTTAAAGGTACAAGTGGAGAAACTAACTGATAGGCAGTTTGTACAGTTGTTACGCTTCCTAAAAAAAGTGAAATTATTAATACAATGGGTAAAGCCCCTATGCCAATTTCAACACATTGGTGCATAAGTTCTTTCCAATACATTTTATAGTTTTCTGGTTTAGTAAACATGCCTTTAAGCATGAGTAAAAACGCTCCAAAATGTGTTACCATTTTTTATTGTTTATTATTCTAAAGATTTAAAAAATGAAAATAATGTTGTGCCATAATTACGTACAAAGCTAAATCCTTCAAAATTTTGATAGTTATTTCTAGGGGTATGTTCTAACACAAAATATCCATTTGAATTAATTAGTTTTTTTGATACAATAATTTTTGGCAATTCATCAATTGTACCTAAAGCATAGGGCGGGCCTGCAAAAATAAAATCGAATGTTTCGTTACAATTTTGTAAATAACTAAAAACATCCATTTTAAACATAATGCTCCCTGTAATTTTTAATTCTTCAATATTTTTTTTAATGAAGTTAAACATGATATTGTCTTTCTCTACAATAGTTAAGCTACTTGCCCCTCTCGATGCTAATTCATAACTAATACATCCAGTTCCACCAAATAAATCAAGTGTTTTAATGTCGTCAAAACTCATTCTATTTTGTAAAATGTTAAATAACCCTTCTTTAGCAATGTCAGTTGTAGGACGAGTATGAGGCATATTGGCAGGAGGTTTAATTCTTCTTCCTCCTAAATTTCCACTTATTATTCTCATTATACCAAGTTAAAAAATGGTGTGTAGTAATGTACATTAGATACATTGATAACTTCTTCGAAGCCACTGTTAGTATCTACATGTACAGTTTCTAAAGTTAATCGTGTAAACAAATGTTCTAATAATTCAAAAGTTTTACTTTTTGTGTCAATAATACCCGAAACTTCAACAGGTGTGTTATTTAAGCTTAATCCAAATTGCTCCACAATATTCAATAAATAATATACCACATCTTCAGGAGTGGAATAATTATAAGTTTGTATTAATGAAAGAGCATTATTATTAACCACCAATACAACCATGAAAGTTTGGTAAAACTGTATTTTCAACATTTCAAGAACCATTGTTTCATTACCTAAAATTTGTTCTAAAATTTTGGAATAAACATGGCTACTGTAGTGGTTTCCAAAATGTGTATGTATAGCTTGTTGTAAATTATTATTGATAGAGGCTACTAGGTTTGGTTGATGTTGAATTTGAATTTTTTCGGAAAATGTTTTTTGATTTTTTTGTTCACCAAATACGGTTTGTAAATAACTTTCAATGCTATGATGACTAAATTTTTGTGCAGGTACAATTAATGCTTCTGGAAAATTGTATACTATTTGAACAGCACCAAAATTTTTAGAAAACAATTTGCTGTAGTTTTTTGCACCAGCTAAAATATTAGTCCATTGCTCGTTTTCTATATTTATTGAATAAAATTCAAATCCAATAATTTTTTTATCACTTTCTACCAAAAATACTACATGCTTGTAGCTAATTTCTACAATTAATTTACATTGGTAACCTACTACCTGATTGTAATGTGGCGAGGTTATGCTTACAGTACATTCTACCATAGTTCAAAAATAAGCGTTTAGCCATAAACAAACGGTAAATCATTTATAATGTGTGGTTTGTTTAAGTAATTTTTTTATGTTTTTAGGAATGAATTTTTGTAATGATTGGAATTGATAAATTTTCTACTAAAACTTATCTCAAACAATATTTTCTGCTACTTTCGTTGCCTAACGATAAATTATTTTTATGGCTGTAAGAGCAGATTTGTTTACTTCTCCAGACTATTACTTATTAGATGAATTATTAAGCGAAGAACACAAACTAGTAAGAGATGCTGTAAGAAATTATGTAAAAAAAGAAATTTCTCCTATAATAGAAGACTATGCTGAACGTGCAGCATTCCCTGAGCAAATTGTACAACAATTAGGTGATTTAGGTTGCTTTGGACCCACAGTGCCACAACAATATGGTGGTGGTGGATTAGATTATATTAGTTATGGATTGATGATGCAAGAACTAGAAAGAGGCGACAGTGGTGTAAGAAGTACAGCAAGTGTACAAGGAAGCCTAGTAATGTATCCTATTTATGCATTTGGAAATGAAGAACAACGCAACAAATATTTGCCAAAATTGGCTAGTGGTGAATGGCTTGGTTGTTTTGGACTTACAGAACCGAACCATGGTAGCGACCCAAGTAGTATGCTTACCAATATAAAAGATGCAGGTGACCATGTAATACTTAATGGTGCAAAAATGTGGATTAGTAATGCACCATTTGCTCAAGTTGCAGTGGTTTGGGCAAGAAACGAACAAGATGAAATACAAGGAGTTATTGTAGAACGAGGAATGGAAGGTTTTACTACACCAACTACTCATGGAAAATGGAGTTTGAGAGCAAGTGCCACAGGCGAGTTAGTTTTTGACAATGTAAAAGTTCCTAAAGAAAACATTTTGCCTAATGTTAAAGGACTAAAAGGTCCATTAAGTTGCCTTACCAAAGCAAGATATGGCATTGCTTGGGGTGCATTAGGTGCAGCTATGGATTGCTATGATACTGCATTGAGATATAGTAAAGAAAGAGTGCAGTTTGGTAAGCCAATTGCAGGGTTTCAATTGCAACAAAAAAAGTTGGCCGAGATGATTACTGAAATCACTAAAGCTCAGCTATTAGTTTGGCGTTTGGGCGTATTAATGAATGAAGGAAAAGCTACACCTCAGCAAGTGAGTATGGCAAAACGTAACAGTTGTGAATTAGCAACCAATATTGCACGTGATGCTAGGCAAATGCTAGGAGGTATGGGTATTACAGGTGAGTACAGTATTATGAGGCACATGATGAACTTAGAAAGTGTAATTACTTATGAAGGCACGCACGATATTCATTTATTAATTACAGGGATGGATATTACGGGAATCAACGCCTTTAAGTAAAGTATGAAGTTGCATCCTTATTTATTGATGTGTATTTTAGTTAATACAATAGGATGCTTTATATTCATTTACTTAACTTCACACTACAGTTTAATTACAAAAAGTGACGCATTCTTTGCATGTGTTTTAGGCTGGATTTTTTACCTTGGTATTATAGTAGTTTTAGCTATTCCTCTTTTTTTGAACAAACAAAAAGCAAGGCAATGGTTTGCAAAGGAATATTACATTGCTAGTTTGATTTTAATTTTATTACACACGTACAGTTTAATTCAATTAAGTTGGTATATGATTGAATTAATCTAAATCTTTTTTGGAATAGAATAACTTTTCTCACTTATGAATACAAAAGTTTGATTTTGTACTTAATAAGACGAAATAAAATGATGTAATGTGCTTTCTAACGGTGATTCTTGAAAATGAAAATTTGTTTGAATTTTATTTTTTTGAATACACGGTGATTTAGTGAAATTTGATAAGTTATTGGCAGCTATAAGAAATAAACCCAATAACATTCCTGCAAAAACAAATTTGTATATTTTTTTCATGTTACACTGTTAAAACAATAGTTTGACGCATTTGTTTTAAAAATGTTACAATAATGTGACAAATTTTTTATTCCATCACAGGCCTTAACCATCTTTCCATTTCTTCTTTACTCATTCCTTTTCGTATAACATAATGATCAAACTGGTCTTGCTGAATTTTTCCTATACCAAAATACATACTTTGCGGATGACTAAAATACCAACCACAAACGCTGCTTGCAGGATACATGGCCAAGCTTTCGGTTAAAGTAATACCTGTGTTTTCTGTGGCATTCAATAAATCGAATAATTTATATTTTTCAGTATGATCAGGGCAAGCAGGATAACCTGGTGCAGGACGAATTCCTTGATATTTTTCTTTGATTAGCTCTTCATTACTTAATGCTTCATCTTTTACATAACCCCAATATTCTTTTCTTGTTTTTTCGTGTAAATATTCTGCAAAAGCTTCAGCCAATCTATCTGCCAATGCCTGTAACATGATTTTGTTATAATCATCGTGATTAGCTTCAAAGTTTTTAATGTGTGGCTCAATACCATGAATGGTTACTGCGAATGCACCTAAATAGTCGTTAGTATTTAGTTGTGAATCGTTAGTATTTTTAGGTTTTATGAAATCTGCTAATGATAAGTTAGGCTGTCCTGCTGCTTTTTGTATTTGTTGACGAAGATGTTGCAATTTAATGACCTCTTGACTTTTTGACTCAATGACTTCAATTGAGTCATCAATTGAACTTGCTTCCCAAAAACCAACTACACCTTTTGGTTGCAGCCAATTTTCATTTTCAATAATATCTAATAAAGCATTAGCATCGTTGTATAATTTAGTAGCTTCTTTACCCACTACCTCATCACTTAATATGGCAGGGAAATTACCATGCATTTCCCAAGCTATGAAAAATGGTTTCCAATCAATATATGGTCTTAAATCTTTTGAACTAATATTATCAATCACTTTTGTGCCTGTAAAAGTTGGAGTTGGTGGAGTATAATTTGCCCAATCAATGGCTACTTTATTTTTTACAGCATCAGTATAAGGCAAATAATTTTTTACCACTTTTTTATTATCAAATTGCTCTTTTAGTTTGGTGTATTCTTCCTTAACATCCACTAAAAAAGGTTGTTTTGTATCGTTGCTTAAAAGGCTACCTGCAACAGTTACACTTCTACTTGCATCTAACACATGCACCACACCATGTTCATATTCTGGTGCAATTTTTACGGCTGTATGCATTCTGCTAGTTGTAGCACCACCAATTAGTAAAGGTTGTTTCATACCTCTACGTTTCATTTCTTTAGCAATGTGCACCATTTCATCCAAACTTGGTGTAATTAATCCACTCAAGCCAATAATAGATGCACTGCATTTTACAGCTTCTTCTAAAATTTTATCAGCTGCAACCATCACGCCTAAGTCAACAATGTTGTAACCATTACAACCCAAAACAACACCCACAATATTTTTTCCAATATCGTGTACATCGCCTTTTACAGTAGCCAATAAAATGGTTGGAGCTCCTGCTGTTTCTTCATTTATTGTTCCTGCTGCAAGGTGTGCTTGTTTTCTATCTTCTTTTTCTTGTTCAATATAAGGTGTTAAAACGGCAACAGATTTTTTCATCACTCTAGCACTTTTTACCACTTGTGGCAAAAACATTTTTCCAGCTCCAAATAAGTCGCCCACAATATTCATTCCATCCATTAATGGTCCTTCAATAACATCTAAAGGACGAGGATATTTTTGTCTTGCTTCTTCTGTGTCAGCATCAATAAACTCTGTAATACCATTTACTAGGGCATGAGCCAAACGTTTTTCAACAGGTTCATTTCTCCAAGCTGCATCTACTTTTTCTTCTTTGCCTTTGGCTTTAACGGTTGTTGCAAATTCAATTAATTTTTCTGTGGCTTGGTTATCGTCATTATTTCTATTTAAAATTACGTCTTCACACAGGGTTCTTAAGGTTGGTTCTATTTGATCATAAACTACCAACTGACCTGCATTTACAATGCCCATATCCATACCTGCTTTAATGGCATGATATAAGAAAACACTGTGCATAGCCTCACGTACAGGCTCATTACCTCTAAACGAAAAAGACAAATTACTTACGCCACCACTAATTTTTACTAAAGGATATTTTTGTTTAATGATACGTGTAGCTTCAATAAAATCTACCCCATAATTATTGTGCTCTTCTAAACCAGTTGCTACGGCAAAAATGTTTAAATCGAAAATAATATCTTGAGGGTTGAAACCTACTTGTTCTGTTAAAATTTTATAAGCACGTTCAGCAATTTCAACTTTACGTTGCATGGTGTCTGCTTGTCCTACTTCATCAAAGGCCATTACAATTACTGCAGCACCAAAAGCCAAACAAGTTTCTGCTTGTTCAATAAATTTGGCTTCGCCTTCCTTCATTGAAAT
>JBMLOR010000209.1:0-5761 GCA_049242865.1 Chitinophagaceae bacterium
GTAAAACTACTCGATAAAAACAAAGGAGTACTATGCTCCATTTCGTTAGTTTTTGTTGTTTGTGTTCGAATAAGTTGCGTTTGCTTGTGCATATTAGTTTTTTGAGGTGGTGAAAATAATTGTGTATCTACTTCTAAACAAAAAAATGAGGTTTATTAAACGCATTCATCATTTTCTGCACAAAACTATTACTTTGGTATTACTACATTTGAAGCTCACTTTACAATCATGATTAAAAAATTTATTTTCAGTAGCATTTTGTTTTTATTGATATCAAATGCCATAGCTCAAAACAATCAAAATATGTGGCTTACTTACAATCCATCATACACTACATTCAAATTATTTAGTCCAGATGCTGATGAAGCCATAGTAAAATTGTATAAACAAGCAGATGATAAATCATCTTTTAAAACAATACCATTTGCAAAAAAAAACGATGGTGTATGGTGGGCCACTTTTGATGGAAATGCAGAAAATTTATTGTACACTTACCAAGTAAAATATAAGGGAACTTGGTTAAACGAAACCGTTGATATATATGCAACTGCTGTTGCAGCCAATGGAAAAAAAGCTCAAATTATAAACTGGGAAAAGCAATTTCCTAATCCAGTTATCAGTAATGCTGCTAATCAAAAAAATGCCATAGTGGTGTATGAATTGCATGTTAGAGATGCCACCATTTTTTCTAATGCAAAACATAAGGGCAAATTTTTGGGGCTTACAGAAACTAATCTTAAAAACAAGTTTAATCAACCAATTGGCTTAACTCATATTAAAAACTTGGGGGTTACACATGTGCAAATTTTACCCATGTTCGATTTTAACTCAATTGACGAAACAAGTTCAAACCCAAATTACAATTGGGGCTACGATCCTTTAAATTACAATGTTCCCGAAGGTAGCTACAGCACTAATCCTAACAACCCCATTACTAGAATTAAAGAATGCCGAAGTATGATTGAGGCGTTTCATAAAAATGGCATTGGAGTAATTATGGATGTAGTGTATAATCACACAGGGTTAACTAAAGAAAGCAACTTTAATCAGCTTTGTCCAAACTATTATTATCGTACTAAACCAGATGGAAATTTTAGCGATGCTAGTGGCTGTGGCAACGAAACTGCAAGCGACAAACCCATGTTTAAAATGTTTATGATTGAAAGTTTAAAACATTGGGTTAAATGGTATGATATTGATGGTTTTAGGTTTGATTTAATGGCCATTCACGACATTGAAACAATGAATGAAATTGCTAAAGAGTTGCGTAAAATAAAACCTAACATAATTTTATATGGAGAAGGATGGACAGCAGGCGATAGTCCTTTGCCCGAAAACCAAAGAGCTTTAAAAAAGAACGCAAAACAAATGAATGGCATTGGTGTTTTTAGTGATGATATTAGAGATGCTATTAAAGGAAGTGTTTTTAACCATAAAGAAAATGGATTTATTGCTGGTGTGCCAAATGTAGAAGAAAGCATAAAATTTGGATTAGTAGGTGGTATTCAGCATCCTCAAGTTGATTATTCAAAAGTAAATTATAGCAAAGCACCTTATTGCAACTCCCCTTTACAGCATGTGAGTTATAATGAATGCCATGATAACCATACATTATGGGATAGATTGGTTTTGGCAAATCCTTCGGCAACCGAAAAAGAAAAAGTTGAAATGTATAAAGTAGCAATGGGTATAGTGATGCTTAGCCAAGGAATAAGTTTTATGCAAGCAGGACAAGAATTTTGCCGTACAAAATTTGGTGAAGAAAATAGCTACAACAAACCCGATAAAATAAATGGGCTGCAATGGGATAATTTACAAAAGTATACAACCATGCACCAATGGGTGAAGCAATTAATTAACTTAAAAAAGAACAACGAAGCTTTTGCTTTGGGAGACGCTAATTTGGTACAAAAAAATGTAAAGTTTATTGAAGATAAAAACAATGTAATTGCATTTACTACAACCAATGGCGTTAAAACTTTTTTAGTAATCATTAATACAAATACATCTAAAAAAATTATTGAAGTTGGAGTAGAAAAAAAGTACAAAACGGTGTTAAACAATAAGCCCGTTTTAATTGCAGATAACATTACAGTTCAAGGCACTAGCTTTAATGTTTTGGAAGTTTTATAAAAAAATAGAATGTTATCCAACACGTAATGCATCCAAATGATGGTTTTACAATAAATTGTTTGTTAAAACTATTGGTATTTGTGAAGGTCAAATAGCTTTTGCTTCAAAAAACTTTCATTCAAAAAACATATTAACACACAATTGCATATTTTTAGCCCCTTATTTTACTTAACAAAAATTCATGGGATTTTTTGATAAACTTTTTGGCAAAAAAGAAAAAGAAACATTAAACGAGGGTCTCCAAAAAACTAAGGAAAGTTTCTTTGGAAAAATTGCTAAAGCAATTGTAGGCAAATCTTCGATTGATGATGAAGTTTTAGACAATTTAGAAGAAGCTTTAATTAGTGCAGATGTGGGTGTTGATACCACACTTTCTATTATTGAAAAAATTCAAGAAAAAGTAAAGCAAGAAAAATATACCAATACCTCCGAGCTTAATAATTTACTTCAAAGCTCTATCAAAGAAATTTTAGTTGATGCCGGTAGTGATGATTTTAAAAACTTTAAAGTTGATACCAACAATAAACCTCATGTAATACTAGTTGTTGGTGTAAATGGAGTTGGCAAAACAACTACAATTGGCAAGCTTGCCAACAACTATAAAAAAGCAGGTTACAATGTTTTATTGGGTGCTGCAGATACATTTAGGGCTGCTGCTGTAGATCAACTAACTATTTGGAGCGAAAGAGTTGGTGTACCTATTGTAAAGCAAGCTATGGGCAGTGATCCAAGTGCTGTTGCTTTTGATACTGTTAAAAGTGCTTTGGCAAAAGGTAGTGATGTAGTAATTATTGATACAGCAGGAAGATTGCACAACAAAGCCCATTTAATGGATGAACTTAATAAAATAAAACGTGTTATTCAAAAAGTAATTCCTACTGCTCCACACGATGTAATGCTAGTATTAGATGGTAGCACAGGGCAAAATGCTGTAGAGCAAGCAAAACAATTTACTGCAGTTACCGATGTTACAAGTCTTACTATCACAAAACTAGATGGAACAGCTAAAGGAGGAGTGGTTTTAGCTATTGCCAACCAATTTAAAATACCAGTTAAATTTATTGGGGTAGGTGAAAAAGTAGATGATTTATTAATATTCGATAAACAAGAATTCGTAGATAGCCTGTTTAAGCTTGAAAACTAAAACATAATTTTTAGATTTTTATCCCAAAAAATGAAACTAACTAAAACAACTGTATTTGTACTATTTATTTTGCTATCAACAAATTCATTATTGGCACAAAATTACCATGCTGTAAATGGTTCTCCTTATGCTGGTATTTCAAATACATACTATAATCCTGCAACATCTGTAAACAGTTTTTATAAGTGGGATGTAAGTTTGTTTGGTGCTCAACATGCACTAACCAACAACTTATTTACACTCAGTAATTTTAGTGCAGCTAATCCAAATGCAAATATTGCAGATACACAATTTGCAATTACACCTTTTACAAAAACAAGAAGTTTACACAGTGTTACAGATGGACAATTATTAAGTTTTAGAGTAAAGCTTGGCGACAAACGAGCTATGGGTGTAAGTTTTAGAATGAAAAATATGATGCATATAACTTCATCTAATGCATTTGTTCCAACAGAAAATCCTTTAACCTTACAAGGTTTTTTACAAGGCAATTTAGGCAAAAATCAACCTATTAGTTTTAATGGTATAATGTCATCTTGGGCAGAACTTACATTTAATTACTCACAAATTGTTCAAGAAACTCAATTCTCAAGATTATCTGCCGGCATCAACGTTTCGTATATGAAAGGCTTGGCTGGAATGCAATTTTTTGCCAACAACCTTCAGTATACTCAAAATGTAAATTCCACTACAGGAAACACCTATTATACATTCACTAATGGAAGTGTAGGCTACATGTATAGCGATAATTTAAGAGTTTTAGACTCTTTAGGAAATACGGCAGAATCACGAAAGCAATACTTAAGTGCATCAAAAAATAGCATTGGCTTTAGTATAGGTGCTGAATATTTGGTTAAAGAATCTTACGATGGTGAACCGTTAAATACAAGAAATTACGATTGGAAGTTTGGGATTTCTATCATGGATATTGGAGCAAACTATTACAAACATGTTCGTGGCTCTGCAACTAATAAAGTGCTACAAAACAATGTTACTGACACCGCTATTTTGCAAGAATTAGCTAATATTGGCTCTATTAGTAGATTGAGAGATAGTATATCTGACAACTTTGTTTTAACCAATTATTTAAACAGTGATTTTAGTATAAGCAATCCCACTCGATTGGTTTTAAATGTTGATAGAAATTTGGGTAATCATTTTTACGTAAACGCTAGTTTGGGAATAAATTTTTACTCAACCAAAGCAACAGAAAGAGGTAATACAAAAGAGATTAGTTTTTTAACCCTCACCCCTCGTTTCGAAACTCAACTACTTGGTTTTTATCTTCCCATTCAATATAACAGTCAATATAATTTATGGGTTGGAGCTGCTGCCAAAATTGGACCTTTAACCATTGGTGTACATGATTTTGGGGTATTTAAATGGTTTAAAAATAATACACAAAATTTTGCAGGTGGCGGCTATGTAATGTTAAATATTTATCCTTACAGAAATACAAGTAATGATGGGGTTGATTGCCCTAAAATTGTATTTTAAAACCATAAAAGAACTATGAATCATTTTGGAACCCTTTTTAGTGTAAATATTTTTGGGGAATCGCATGGAGAAAGTGTAGGTATTGTTATTGATGGATGTCCTGCAGGAATGCCATTGTGTGTAGATGATTTTTTAGTGGATATTGAAAGAAGAAAGGGTGGATTACAAAAAGGAACAACCCCAAGGCAAGAAACTGATTTACCCATCTTTAAAAGTGGAATTTTTAACAACAAAACCACCGGTGCCCCAATTTGTATTTTATTCGAAAACAATAATACCCGCAGCGAAGACTATCAAAAACAAAGAGATATTCCTCGCCCAGGACATGCTGATTTTGTAGCCCATAAAAAATTTGGTGGCTTTGAAGATTTTAGAGGTGGAGGCCATTTTAGTGGTAGACTAACCGTTTGTTTGGTTGCAGTGGGTGTGGTTGCCAAAAAAATTTTAGCACAACAAAATATAACACCTAAAGCTTCGATAGTAGAAATTGGTGGAGAAGCAGATATTGAAAAAGGTTTACAAAAAGCCATCACTCAAAAAGATAGTATTGGTGGTATTGTAGAATGTATAACTGCCAATATTCCTTTAGGTATTGGTGAACCATTTTGGGATAGTTTAGAAAGCCAATTAAGTCATGCTGTTTTTGCTATTCCTGCTGTAAAGGGTATTGAGTTTGGTGCAGGCTTTGCTGCAGCAAAAATGTATGGTGTTGAACATAATGATGCAATTATCGATGATTCAGGGAAAACAAAAACTAACCATGCAGGAGGCATTGTTGGTGGCATAAGCAATGGAAATGATTTAGTTTTTAGAATTGCCATAAAACCTACATCATCAACCCCAAAAGAACAAACTAGCTATAATTGGAACACACAAGAACAAGATGTTTTAAGTGTAAAAGGCCGTCACGATTTATGTATTGCTCTAAGAGTACCAGTTGTTTTAGAAGCAGTAACAGCGATGGTTTTGGTTGATGCTATGATGAAA
>JBMLOR010000210.1:0-12252 GCA_049242865.1 Chitinophagaceae bacterium
TACTTCGTAAATGGATATATACCACTAAACCAAGTGGTTCTATCTTTGATGCCTTCATAAAAAAAGAAGCATTCGCCTTTAAATCCAGCTGCTCTATTTGCCTGAATCATTTGGGTTAAAAACGAATTATCAGCGGTATAAGTTCCACTTTTTAACAACACGCCAGGATAAAAAGGAACAGCACTGTTTTTGTAATAACTTTTTTGTTGTGCAATTGTTCCGTTATATGCACTTATATCATACCTATAACATTGAGGAATAATGGCATCAACCCAACCACTATCAACCCATGTTGGCCAATCTTGCAAATATTCTTGCACTCCCCAAGGATATGGGCTAGGGCTCATAGTAAACTGAATGGTAGGTTTTATAGCTTTAACTTCTGTGCGTAAACGTTTTAAAAAACTATTTAGCTTTTTTGCTCTCCAATTAACCCAACCACCATCAGCACTATTGGTAGGGGGTGCAACTCCATTTTCAGTTAAATACAAGTTCGAAGTATATGTATCGTAACCTCCAGTTGTAGGCATAGCAGGTAATCTATCATCACCTTGTACACCATCAACATTGTATTTTGTAGTTACTTCTTTAAACAAGTCAATCATAAATTGTTGAACTTCAGGATGCAATCCATTTAACCAGTCAAAACTATTTTTTACACATAATGCACCTCCGCTCACTCTTGCTGCCCAATGAGGTTTAGCTGCTACAATAGCACCACCATTTGCACTATAACTACTAGCAAATCCATACTCAAACCAAGCATGCACTTTTATTCGTTGTGCATGAGCTTCTTCGATACATTCTTGTAAAGGATCACGACCAGCAAAACGTTCAAGAATATTAACTCCAATTAAGTTTTGCATTACAGTACTAGGGTACATGGTTCTTTGGTTGTTGTACACCACTACAAAAATGTTGTTTATGTTAGCTGCTTTACAAGTAGTTACCATATTTTTTATATTGTTTCTACTGTCTAAAGCAGTGCTAGCAGTTGTAGTTACCCAAACTCCACGCAAAGCATTTGAATCCCAAACAGGAGTTGGTGGTGGAGGTGGTGGAGGTGGTGGATTATTTGTACTGCCGGTGCTTTCTTTTTTACAAGCAATTGAAAAAAAAGAAAATACCATTACAACGGCAAATACATAGTTTTTTATAGCAATCATTTTTATAAATTAATTTGTGTGAGTAATTCTTTGATTTTTTTTAAGTGCTTTTTTAAAGCACAAACTTAATTAAATAATTGTCAAAATTGCTAAAGTTTTTAAAATATTTTATTAAGATATGGTTTTTTAATTCATATTTGTTACTCAATTAAATACATGACTAACGATAAAATAGCTAGTAAAAATCCTTTTACATGGATTCCTTCTACATGGTTTGCTATGGGTTTGCCAAATTTGGTTTTGGGTGGAACATTAGTTTCCTTGATGTATAAAAGCATGGGATTTACTGATAGTGAAATTGCTTTTTGGACAGGAATCATCATTTTGCCTTGGAGTTTTAAACCATTATGGGGCCCATTTATGGAATTATACAAAACCAAAAAATATTACATCTATACTACTCAAATTTTGTGTGGGTTATTATTTGCTTTAGCAGCAGCAAGTTTGTATTTGCCCAATTTTTTTGCAATCAGTATAGTACTTTTTTTTCTTATTGCTTTTTTAGGTGCAACACAAGATATTGCAGCAGATGGCTTGTATTTAAATGAGTTAACCGAAAAACAACAAGCAAAATTTGTTGGTTGGCAAGGCACTTTTTACAATTTTGCAAAATTATTTTCTAACGGAGGAATGGTTTTTTTGGTTGGTATTTTGCTAACCACTATGGGCAGTGAAAAAGCTTGGAGTATTATTATGCTAATTTATGCAGGCGTTATGTTGCTTGTTGGTATATACAATAAAAGGGCTTTGCCATCAACACAACAAGCAATTGCTTTAAGTAATTCAACACAAGTTTTTGCAACATTGAAAGATGTAATTATTAGCTTTTTTAGAAAGAAAAATATCTGGTGGGGTATTGTTTTTATCATGATGTATCGTTTTGCAGAAGGTCAAGCCATTAAAATAATGCCATTGTTTTTAAAAGCAACTAAAGAAAATGGAGGTTTGGGTTTACAAGAATCTACACTAGGAATGCTTACAGGAATTTATGGAACTATTGCCTTTGTTTTAGGTAGTTTGGTTGCTGGTTATACAGTTTCAAAAAAGGGACTAAATCGTAAAAACTTACTCCTTTTATGTGCTTTTTTTAATTTGCCTTTTGCTACTTATGCATATTTAGCTATCTCACAAACTACAAGTATTCCCATAATTGGGGCTTCCATTGCAATAGAGCATTTTGGGTATGGATTTGGTTTTATAGGTATAATATTATTTATTATGCAGCAAATTGCACCAGGTAAATATCAAATGGCACACTACGCTTTTGGAAGTTCCATTACCTACTTTGGTTATACAGTTGCTTCTATGATTAGTGGATTTGTGAGTGACAGCTTAGGATATAAAAACTTTTTTATTTATGTATTGGTTGCAACAATTCCTGCATTTGTTGCAAGTGCTTTGGTGCCACTACATCAACAAGAAAATGCAAAATCAAATGATTAAAAAATTAGTGTATTCTATTTGTGTAGTAGTTGCTGCTTTAAATAGTACTGTTTTTGCACAACAAAAAATAGACTCATCATTTCATTTTTACTATTACGATCAAAAGTTATCCATGTTTGATGCAATGGAAACTTCTGAAAATTGTATAGTTTGGTTAGGCGATAGTATTACTGATGGTGGTGAATGGAGTGAGTTATTTAAAAATAAAAAAACTGCCAACAGAGGTATAAGTAGCGATGTAACTTATGGAGTGTTAAATAGATTGTATAACATAAAAAAGTTAAAACCATTAAAAGTATTTGTGATGATAGGAATAAACGATATTGCTCGAAATATTCCAGATAGTTTTATTGTAAATAACTATAAAAGAATTATTGATTATTTTAAATTACACCTACCAAAAACAAAATTGTACATGCAAAGCTTATTGCCTACAAATAATACTTTTACCAATTTTAAAAATCATCAAAATAAAACCGAACACATACTTTTTGTAAATAATGAATTAAAAAAATTATGTAATGAAAAGCAAGTAACCTATGTGAATTTGTATGATGAATTTTTAGATGATGAAGGAAAACTTCATAAAAAATTTACCAACGATGGTTTACATTTAATTGGTGAAGGCTATTTACATTGGAAAAATATTTTGCTTAAAAGAAATTATTTATAAATGCAAATTACCGGAACATTTATCGACGAAATAAGTCACGATATTCCACATCAAAATTGGAGTGCTACTGAATGGGAACAAGATTTTATTCATATGAAAAATATGGGTATTGATACTGTGATTCTTATTCGTAGTGGTTATAGAAGATTTATAACTTATCCTTCAAAATATTTAATTACTAAAGGCTGCTACAAACCACCTATAGATTTGGTTGAATTGTTTTTGCAATTGGCAGATAAGTATAATATGAATTTTTATTTTGGATTATACGATAGTGGTGAATATTGGGATACAGGAAATATGCAAGTAGAAATTGTGCACAATCAATTTGTTATTGATGAAGTTTGGAAACAATATGGCCATCATCCATCGTTTAAAGGTTGGTATTTAAGTATGGAAATTAGCAGAAAAACAAAAGGTGCAATCGAAGCTTTTAGTAGTTTAGGCAAGCAGTGTAAATCAGTGAGCAATAATTTGCCAACTTTTATTTCGCCATGGATTGATGGTAAAAAAAGTGTTCTTGCAGCTTCATCAAGCTTACAAAAAGAAAATGTAGTAAGCTTACAAGAACATGAAAAAGAGTGGGCAGAAATTTTTGATGGTATTCACAAAAGTGTTGATGCAGTTGCTTTTCAGGATGGGCATGTTGATTATCATGAATTGATAGATTATTTAACTATAAATAAAAATTTAGCAAATAGATATGGTTTAAAGGCCTGGACAAATTGTGAAAGTTTTGATAGAGATATGCCCATAAAATTTTTGCCTATAAAGTTCGAAAAAATGAAATTAAAATTAGATGCTGCAAAAAAATGTGGCTACGACAAAGCAATCACTTTTGAGTTTAGTCATTTTATGAGTCCACAAAGTATGTATGGAAGTGCAAAACATTTGTACAATAGATATTGTGAAACATATTTATAATTTATTATGATAAAGAAAACTATAAGCTACATTTTAAGTCTTTTTTTTGTTGGGGTAATCTTTGCCCAAAAAAATAATTACAATGATACTATTAGAGGAACTTGGATAACTAATGTAGCTAGTGATGTTTTGCTAAATAAAACCAATATTGTAAAAGCAGTAAATCAGTGTAAAAAAAATAAGCTCAATCATATTTTTGTTGTGGTTTGGAACAATGGAGTAACCATGTATCCTAGTAAAGTTGTGGAAAAATACATCGGTGTAAAGCAATCTAATCGGTATAAAAATTTTGATCCAATTGCTTGTATTATTAGCGAAGCCCACAAACAACAAATAAAAGTACATGCTTGGTTTGAATTTGGATTTTCATTTGGATATAAAGATACTTTAGGTAAATGGGCTCAAAAATATCCCCATTGGATTGGTAGAAAACGCAATGGAGAAATGCTTAATAAAAATGGATTTTATTGGTGGAATGCACTCCATCCAGAGCCTCAAAAATTTTTAACTGAGCTAGTGAGCGAAGTTGTTAATAAATATGATATTGATGGTGTACAAGGTGATGATAGAATGCCAGCAAATCCTAGTGAGGGTGGCTATGATGCATTTAGTTTACAACTTTATTTCAATGAGCACAATGGTAAGCAACCACCTGTAAACGCAAAGGATACTGCGTTTGTAAACTGGAAAGCAAATAAGTTAAATCTATTCGCTAAAAACTTATATGCCAAAGTAAAAACTTTAAAGCCAAATTGCTTAGTAA
This sequence comes from Chitinophagaceae bacterium, assembly GCA_049242865.1. Lineage (GTDB taxonomy): Bacteria > Bacteroidota > Bacteroidia > Chitinophagales > Chitinophagaceae > CAIVPM01. The sequence goes on from JBMLOR010000210.1 coordinate 4,970, forward strand.
CTTGGGCTCCAAGTATTTATCCTTGGTGCAAACAAGAGTATCTACAAGATTGGCCCATTTGGTTGCAAGATGGCTATGCCGATTATATAATACCTCAACTTTATAGATACAAAATTGATGCTTATGAAAAAGTTTTGGTTGAGTTGAACAATACTATTCCTTCAAAATTTAAACATAAAGTATTTCCGGGAATTCTTACATCTTTAGGAGATGGATATCAAAGTACATCATCATTAACACAACAAATGATTGAATTAAATAGAAAGTATGGATTTGCTGGCGAAGTCTTTTTTTACTACGAAACTTTAAATCGTTTAAAAGATAATATTTATAAATAACTAGTAAAAAACTTTTAAATAAAATAATAAGAAACTTATGAAAAGATTAGTATTTATATACGTTGCTATCGTTGCAACTACATTTATTGCTTGCACAAAAAGTGCAACACCTTCAACAACAAATCCTACTCCTCCACCAACGCCACCTCCTACACCAACAATAACACCAATTATTAGTTTGCCTAATAGTTGGTACTATTCATCAACATTAAATACTAATTTGCCAACTGGTATGCAGGTATTTACATTCGATTCAACTTTTTCTGGTAGAAGAACAAAAGCATTTTGCTTAGCTTTTAATCCCAAATTAAATACCATTGATTTTAAACCTGTGTTATCTGCAACAGCAAAAACACCATCAAGTTTTTATGCAGATGAAAGTGGAGTTGTGTACGCTGCAATAAATGGGGGTTTTTTTGGTAGCAATCAGTCATTTAGCTTAGTAGAGTATAATAATGTTGTAAGTAGTGCTAATATAAAAGCTTTAACTAGGGTTTTTAATGGCAGCAATACTTCTTATTATCCTACAAGAGCAGCCTTTGGAATTGATGCAAGTGGCAACGCCAATGCAGCTTGGATTTATAATACTTCAAGCGATAATCAAACCATTTATAGTTATCCTGCACCAAGCCCAAATATGTTAAATGTTGCTCCACAACCCGTGCCTTCTGCAAGTTTTCCTGTGGGTGGTAGTTTATGGAATATGACGAGTGCAATTGGTGGTTCACCAATGCTAGTAAAAAATAGTTCTATTAATATCACAGATGCTGAAGAATTGATTAGTATTAATAATACAACAAGCAGACCAAGAACAGCCATTGGGCATACAGCAAACGGAATGGTGGTTATTGTTGCCATTGAGGGCGATAATACAGCAGCGGGTATTGCAGGGCTGAATTTAAATGAAACTGCTACTTTGATGCAAAGTTTTGGTTGTACTAATGCTATCAACTTAGATGGTGGAGGCAGCACAAGTATGGTTATTAAAGGAGTGCTTACTGTTCGTCCTGGTGATAGTGGTGTTGAACGCCCTGTTCAAAGTGCTATTATTTTAAAACAAAAATAGAAATGGCATTATTTACAAGATTATTATTTCTCTTTACTTTTAATTGTGTATTGATAATTCATGGGAGTGCACAATCTTCAGTATTTGAGTTTGCATCAAAATCGAGTAGAGATTCACTTACTATTCAACTTAAAAATGATATTGAATTAAGTTTAAAATTACCATTTACGGATAGATATTTCATCAAACACAAGGGGGCTTATTGGGCTATGCAATTAATGTTGTACAAGCCAAATGGTTTTGAAAAATCTATTCCAAGTTACATTGTGCAACTCCCAAAAACACCTGCCTATTTTCAGTATAGTTTTTTAGAAATGTTGTACACTTTATATCCAAAATCTTTTGCAAAACAGCTAGAGATGGTTTGGACTAGTTTGGGTTCAAGTAAAATTAAAACACTAGCTTTAGAATATTTAATAAATGCAGGAATTGCACCAACCAAAAATTTAAGCCAAGAACTTGTGCAATCGTTACATTACAAATGCTATAGGCAAAAGCATTTTAATAAATTATTTACACCATTGCCCACTGTTAAACAAGTTTTAGAAAGTAAAATTTTTGAAAATGAAGACATCATTGTTAGTTTTCAATATGCCGATAGAAATAAGCCAGGCTTTGCTATGGTGAGGCTTGCTGATGGAACTTGGATGAAAGATAGTAAAGGAAATCATCTTCAATTCAAACAGCTAGCTCGCTCCATAAGTAACTTGCCATATTACTTAACCAACGGAAATACCCCACAAGGTTTGTATAAAATTGTAGGTGTAGATACTAGTGATAATGAATTTATTGGACCAACTACCAATATACAAATAAGATTACCATTTGAAGAAGAAGATAAGTCTGTTTACTTTGGAAACGATACCAACTATTATGAAGCATACAACAAAATGCTTGGTCGTTTAAATAAATACACTGGCTTACAAGAAGCATTTATTGCAGGACAATTAGGGCGTTCCGAGATTATTGCTCATGGAACAACTATAAATCCTAACTATTATAAAGGCAAGCGTTATTATCCATGTACACCTAGTTTGGGTTGTTTGTGCACTCCTGAAATTTGGGATAATTCAGGGAAGTTGGTGCAAAGCGATTTAGTTAAATTAACCAATCTTATTTTAAATAAAACTATTAATCCAAGTTGGTTATTGGTAGTAAACATTGCTGGCAAATAATGTATTAAGTTTAAACCACTAGATTTGCCCAATGGATACTCAAATTTTAATACAAAATATAACAAACCCCACATTGTTATTTTTTGTATTAGGCATCATTGCAACCTTGGTAAAAAGTGATTTAGAAATACCAAGTAATACTAGCAAGTTTATATCACTTTACCTTTTGTTTTCTATTGGGTTTAAAGGTGGTGTTGAGCTTAGTCATAGTAATTTTACAACTGAAATCGCCTTGTCGCTATTGTTTGGTTTATGCATAGCAGCCATCATTCCATTATACTCTTTTTTTATACTAAAGCGAAAATTACAAGTAAGTGATGCAGGTGCAGTTGCTGCTGCTTATGGAAGTGTAAGTGCAGTAACTTTTGTTGCTGCAGGTGCTTTTTTAGATGCACAAAATCAACATTTTGGTGGTCACATGGTTGCTGTAATGGCACTTATGGAGGCCCCTGCAATTATTGTAGGTGTAGTGCTTATGCGTAAGTACGATAAAGGAAACAGTTTAAAACCAACAAGTATTTTAAACACAGTGAAGCATAGCTTTACAAATGGAAGTGTATTAATGATACTAGGCAGTTTGGTAATAGGAATAATAGCAGATGAAAAACAAGCCGAAGGAATTAAGCCATTTACCACAGATATTTTTAAAGGTTTTTTGGCAATATTTTTATTAGAAATGGGCATGGTAACCGCCAACAGATTTTCAGCATTTAAGAAATATGGTTGGTTTGTAAGTTTGTTTGCATTGCTTGCCCCTTTAGTTAATGGTACAATTGTGGCACTGTTAAGCGGATTCGTTACTCATGAAGTTGGTAATAGATTAATTTTTGCAATACTAGCTGCTAGTGCTTCTTACATTGCAGTACCTGCTGCAATGAGATTAGTTGCACCAAAGGCCGATCCTGGTTTGTATATTCCGATGGCGTTGGGTGTAACCTTTCCATTAAATATTAGTGTTGGGTTACCTTTATATTATGCTATCATACAATCTAGCTAAAAACTATTGCAGTAACTTTTAAATAATTTACAAAATTGATGTGCTGAAAAGTTGTTTTTTTCTTGTAAATTAAATTTTATCTTTCTTCTAAATTTTTCCTTCCCAATAATCACTTTCTTGTTTGTGATACAAATAATGATGATATAACTTTTTAGGATATTCATTTATATACAATAAAACTGTAATTACTATACCATATAGCATAAATACAATAATTATTGGAGATAAAGTATTTAACGCAAAATAAGCTGCACTTACAAAAAGTGTTAATGCTGCACTTATGGTTACTAAAAGTACACTATATCTCTTTTTTGATACTAGCATGATATAAGCAATAAATGAGTATAAATGAATGGCAATAAAAACGTAATTAAACCAAAAATCATACATGGCAATTAACCATTGTGCAAAGCAGGTAAAAGCAATAGCAGCACCAGTTACGCCAATGTATGCCAAAAATTCGCTTTGTTTTTTATTTAGTTCTTTTTGCATAATTTATAAATTATCTTCTAAGTCTTCGTAAGCCATTTGCAATTCTGCAAAAGCATGTTTATCGTTAGCTGCTTTTGCTGCTTGCATTCCTTTATTGTACCATTCTAAAGCTTCTGCATATAACTGTTGTCTTTCTAAAAGCTTTGCCAAATGATAATAGCTACCAACATAGCTAGGTGAGTTTGTTAAAATGGCAATAAATAAATCTTTAGCCACATCATCATTACCCAATTTTATGTTTTCTAAAGCCAATGCATGACGTAAAAAATTATCGTTTGGATTATCTTTTAAAAATTCATGTATCTGTTTTATTCTATCCATTTTAACTATTAAAAAAGTAAAATACTTGTAATGCAAAAAATGCAATATTCAATCCAAAAACAAATTTTCCTATACTTGCCCTTTTTGGCGAAAGCATGGCTAATATGGTAATTAAAATGGCTATGGCATTTAATATAAATGATGGTAAAGCTAAAATTAAAACAAAATGTGTAAAAACATAATGGTTTGCAACTGCCGAAATATTCTTAAACATTAAGGCAATTAAAAAACAAAAATTACATATTAATACAAAGCGGTTAAAAAAATTAATTACTTTCATTATTTACAGTTAATCTTTTAAACAAAAATTCATAATATACTAGATACATATAAACACAAAAACTAAGCGTTGCAAATATTATCATAAATAACTTATTTTGCTCAACTTATAATTCTTGTTAATGAATAAAATAAATTTTAAACAATGGTTACCACATATAGTAGCCATTGCATTGTTTGCAATTATTGCTTGTATGTATTGCAAACCCATATTTAGTGGTCAAGTGTTGCAGCAACACGACGTTAGCCAATGGAAAGGAATGGCAAAACAGAGTTTAGATTTCCAAGAAAAAAATGGAAGATTTCCGTTATGGACGAATAGTATGTTTGGAGGAATGCCAGCTTATCAAATAGCGTATGGTAGCGAAAATCCTGCAAGTGTTGGTATTATACAAAAAGTTATGGAGTTGTATTTACCTGCCCCTGCTTCTTATTTTTTTCTGGCATGTGTTTGCTTTTATTTGCTAGCATTGATACTTGGCTGTAATATTTATGTAGCATTTTTTACAGCTCTTAGTTATGCCTATTGCACGTATAATCCAGTAATTATAGGTGCTGGCCACAATACTAAGATGATTGCTATTGCATTTATGCCAGCTTTTATTGGTGGCCTTATACTCATTTTTCAAAAAAAATATATTGTAGGCACAGCTTTAACTGCTTTGTTTACCAGTTTTTTAATTGGTGCAAATCATGCCCAAATTACTTATTATGCCATCATTATTGCTGTTTTCATGGCAATAAGTTTTGGTATACATTGGATTTTGAATAAAGAATATAAGCATCTTTTATTGGCTGCTGCTTTATCTATTTTTGGTGGTGCACTTGGTGTTGGTGTAAATCTTGTAAGCCTTGCTACAACCAGTGAATACTCAAAAGCAACTATTAGAGGTGGAAGTACTTTAGTAGATGAAAAAGATAAAGATAATACTACCAAAGGGGGCTTAAAAAAAGATTATGCACTAAGCTATAGTATGTATAAAACTGAACCATTGGTAATGATGATTCCAAGAATGTATGGAGGTAGTAGTGGATTAGAAATGCCAGAAGATAAAAGTAAAGCCATTGAAGCATTACAACAAATGCCACAACAAATTGCTCAAAGTTTAAATAATTATGTATCGTTTTATTGGGGTGGAATTGGAGGAACAAGTGGCCCACCTTATGTTGGTGCAATAGTTTGCTTACTAGCTTTAATGGGTTTTGTAGTTTTGGATAGCAAATATAAATATTGGATTGCAGCAGCTTCAATATTTACTATTATGCTAAGTTGGGGTAGCTTTTTTGAAGGCTTTAATGTATGGATGTTAAACAACCTGCCTTTATACAACAAGTTTAGAGCACCAAGTATGATATTAGTTGTACCTACTTTATTGTTGTGTATGATGGCTGCATTGAGTTTAAATAAATTTTTATTTGGTGATGATAAAGAAGTTCTCTTGGCCAAGTACAAAAAAGGATTAATGGTTGCAGGCGGCTTTTTAGCTTTAGCATTTATTATATACTTAACAAGTGATTATAGAAGCGAAAATGATATAAACCTCATCAAACAAATTGAAGAAATAAAAGATGCCAACCAAAAGGCCACAATTTTAGATGCTGCAAAAAGTTTGCAAAAAGGATTAATTGATGATAGAAAGTCACTTTTTTTTAATGATATTTTACGTACTATAGCATTTATGCTTATTGGTGCCTTTGCATTATTTGCAGTTATAAAAAATAAATTAAAATGGCAATTTGGTTTGGTGGTTATTGGCGTATTTGCATTTATTGATGTTATGCTTGTAAATGTTAACTACCTAAGTAGTAAAAACTATCAAGATGCAGAAGAATATCAAAGTACTTTTAATCCAAGCCCAGCCGACATTGAAATTCAAAAAGATAAATCGCATTATCGTGTTTTTGATTTAACTAATGGTGTTAATACAGCTTTTAATGGCGGTGCGATGACAGCTTATTTTCATAATAGTTTAGGCGGCTACCATGCTGCAAAATTGAGTTTGTACCAAGATTTAATAGAACGACAATTTTATAATTTCCCTAATTGTTTCCCTGCTGTAAATATGATGAATGTAAAATATTTTATTCAGCGAGATAATCAAACAGGGCAACCATTTGCACAGCAAAATCCAGAAGCTTTAGGAAATGCATGGTTTGTAAAAAATGTACAGTTCAAAAAAACACCTTTAGAGGTAATGAATGCTTTAACAAATTTCTCTCCACGAGATACCGCTTTGGTTGAAGAAGCTAGTAAGAGTTTAGTTAAATATGATGAAATTGTTGATACCACTGCAAAAATTAGTTTAGTTAAGAATAATAATGATTATGTAGAATACACTAGCACTAGTGCAACTAATAAGTTTGCAGTATTTAGTGAAGTTTTTTATGATAAAGGTTGGGTGGCTACCATTGATGGAAAAGAAACTCCAATTGTAAAAACCAACTATGTGTTAAGAGGGTTAAGTGTTCCTGCAGGAAATCACAAAATTGTATTTGAATTTAAACCAGCATCTTATTACAATTCACAAAAATTTGCCATAATTGCAAGTGCTATTATTTGGTTATTGCTTATAGCTGCAACTTGGTTTAGTTATAAAAATAAGAAACTAGTTTAG
>JBMLOR010000211.1:0-1100 GCA_049242865.1 Chitinophagaceae bacterium
GCTATTGGTTATAAGGCAATTGAAGCAGAAATAACTTCATCAAAATCAATATCTTTAACATTAGAGTCACAAGCTGGCGATGCTGGTGAAGTAGTAGTATTGGGATATACTACTCAAAAAAGAGGAAAAATTACAGGTGCAGTACAAGTAGTAAAAGGTGACCAATTAAGGCAGCGTTCTATAGCAAGCACAAGTATGATGCTACAAGGATTAGCCCCTGGCTTAGTGGTACAACAAGGAAGTGGACAACCTGGTGCAGATGGTGGAGCATTAAACTTAAGGGGGATAAATAGTATTACTGGAGGCACAGCACCATTGATTATTGTTGATGGAGCAGAAGGTGTAAGTTTGAACGATGTTGACCCAAACGTTATTGAAAGTGTAAGTGTATTAAAAGATGCTGCTAGTACAGCAGTTTATGGAGTTCGCGGAACTAATGGTGTAATTTTAATTAAAACTAAACGTGGGCAAAATGGCAAAACCAGCATTTCCTATAATAGTTTTATTAGCCAGCAAAACCCCACTAACTTTCCTGAGCTATTAGGTAGTGTTGATGATATGTTGCTCAGAAACGAAGCTGTTGCTAATACGGGCTCTCCAATATTACCTTTTTCTACTGCCACAATTGATTTATACAGGAACTTTTCGGCAGACAATATGAGTGTTTTTAATACCGATTGGAAAGACTTATTGTTTAGAAACTCTAGAATTATGCAGAACCACAATTTACAAGTAAGTGGTGGTAGCGATAAAGTTAGCTACTTAATATCAGGCACATATTTAAAACAAGAAGGCTTAATGGTAAATAACAGCTTTCAAAAGTTTGATTTAAGAATGAATGGTGATATTCAAGTTACAAAAAGAATAAAATTTAGTAGCGATATATTTTATACAAAAGCTATTAATACTCAACCTGGAGGCATGAGTCCTGTTGAAATTATACAAAGAAGTATTTCAATGGCACGCCATTTTCCAGGAAAATTTGGTGATGGTTTATATGGAGATGCGGGACAAAGCAATAGAATAAACCCAATTGGTGCAGCAGAAAATAGTGGTATAAACAGAGCCGAAAGTCCTACTTTAAGTTTAAGATTTTCAAT
>JBMLOR010000211.1:1200-2845 GCA_049242865.1 Chitinophagaceae bacterium
GGTCGTAATGGTTTACCAAATCCTGATAGACCCTATTTTAACTTAGCAACACTTTCACCAAACCAACCATCGGTATCTGGAGGAATTACTGATTTTGCATTGGCTGGGTTTTTTGGAAGATTTAATTATAGTTTTAAAAATACCTATTTTTTTGAAGCAAGTGCAAGATATGAAGGTAGTTCACGTTTTAGTCAATTGCTAAATAAACAACGCCAAATATTTGGTGCAGTTTCTGCAGGTTGGACAATTAGCAATGAAAACTTTATGAAAAAAGTATCGTTTATAAACTATGCTAAAATAAGAACAAGTTATGGTACTAGTGGTAATCAAAACGTCTCTGGAGGAGGTGCAGATCCCAATTATGTATTTAATTCACAAATTTCTCCATTAGGTTTTGCTTACTACCCTAACAATACAATTGCACAAGGCTCTGTATTGTTAAACTTACCAAACGAAAGTTTACAATGGGAAACTTCAGCAAAAACCAATTTTGGGTTAGATGTATCTATGTTCAAAAACAAGCTAAGTTTTACTTTTGATGTTTATACTACAAAACTTACTGATATGATTATAGCGTTGCCAATGCCAAGTTATATTGGATTTTTAACAGCTCCAAACTATCCTTCAAATGCATCTTCTATGATAAATCGTGGTTGGGAGTTTAGTGCAACTTATAGAGGTAATTTAGGAAAAGTAAAATATAGTGTAACTGGTAATTTAAGCGATGTAAGAAACGAAGTTTTGGATACTAAAGGGTTAGATATTGTACAAGGCAATCAAATTACAAGAGCTGGTCATAGTATTCGGTCTTATCAAGTTTTCTTAACAGATGGATTATACCAAGTCGGAGATAATTTTAGTAAACCATATAATGCTACACGTTTCACTGGTGCTGGTGATATAAAATATAGAGATCTAGATGGCAACGATACCATAAATACAAGAGATAGAGTACTTGTGGGTAACAACTTTCCTAGATATGATTATAGCTTAAATATAAATCTTGAGTATAAAGGATTTGATTTAAATGTGTTTTTGTTTGGAGTGGGCATGCGTGATAACTACATTAGTGGATTAGCTGTTCAACCATTTAATGCAGGTAACTGGATTGCAGGAGGACTTACAAGTGCTTTAGACCGTTGGACAAGTACTAAAACGAATGCACGCTTACCAAGACTATTTAGCGGAGGGAATGGAAATTATGTAAGCAGTGATTATTGGTTAATGAGTGGGGCATTTATGAGGGTTAAACATATAAATGTTGGCTACAGTTTACCAAAATCAGTTTTAAGCAAATTGAAAATTGAGCAGCTTCGTTTTTACTTTAATGCCGTAAACCCTTTTACAATAAGTAACTATGAACCAGGTTTCGACCCAGAAATTGCCAACCAAAATGGTTCTTTTTATCCAATTATGAAAACCTATACACTAGGTCTTAATTTAAAATTTTAAACTAGAAAAACATGAAAAAGACAATTAAATATATTCTAGCAAGTACATCAATAATTGTATTTGGTTTAACAAGTTGTAATAAATATTTAGACAGACAATTAGAGTCTTCATACACCCAAAGAGATTATTATAAAAATAGTGCTGAGGTTGAAGCTGCACTTATTGGTGTTTACAACGCCATTGGAGCAAGAAC
>JBMLOR010000212.1:0-4246 GCA_049242865.1 Chitinophagaceae bacterium
ACTGACCAAGAAAATAGCTCTGCAGAGTATGATTATGTTCGATTTTATTCAAAAATTACAATTAAAAATGAATAAAAAAAATAAAGAAAGAAGAAATTTTATAAAACAGTCAGCAATACTCACTGCAGGGTTTTTATCAAGCCGTTTGCCATTATCAGCATCAAATTTTATTCAAAAAACATCCTCGCCTTTTAATAAAGAAATAGATGAAATTTGGATAAAATCTCTATATGAAAGAGGGGGCATAACTACTTATTTAAAAAGTAGAAATGAGCTGCAATTTATTGGTATGCCCGTTGGTGGAATCAACACTGGTACTTTGTATTTAGGTGGTGATGGTAGGCTATGGCTTTGGGATATTTTCAATACCAATCAAGAAGGTATAAACCCTTTAGATGTAAGCTGGGATTCTGAAGTGCATGATGGTAAAAAGGTTAGATCTAGAGATGGGTCTGCTTATGTAGCTCCTCCAACTGCTAATGAAATAAGACCATTAGAGCAAGGTTTTGCCATTAAAATAAACCATCAAGGTAAAACAATTGTACGTGAACTATGTGAAAAAGATTGGCAAGAAGTTAGCTTTGAAGCAACTTATCCTGTTGGCAAAATAAAATATACAGATGCTTCTTTGCCAATAGAAATTACCATGTTAGCATGTAGCCCATTTATCCCACTCGATGAAAATAATTCTGGATTACCAGCCACTATTTTTAATATTCAAATAAAAAACACAAGTGCCGATAAAATATCTGTTGACATAGCAGGATGGTTAGAAAATAAAACTGCCCCATATTCTGGATTACCAGGCAGTCAAATGCGAACGAATACGAAGTACGAAACTAGTAATGCCGTGGGTGTTTTCAGCACTATTACTAACATAGCATTACCAAAAACTAAAATTGAAACAGCTTTTGATTATGGAACACTCTGTTTAACTTCCTTGCAAAAAAATGCTATTTCAGGTACGTCTATAAAAAGTGTAAATAGTACAGATGTTTTTGCCATCAATAAATCTGAAAGTACAACAAAATCTGCCTCACAAAAACTCATCGGAAACATTGTTAACTCATTAAATATTTCTGCTGGAGAAACGATTACCGTCGAATATATCATAAGTTGGCACACACCTAATCTTGTTATTGAAAATGGTAAAAAACTTCCTACAGAAGATTCTGGTCGTTTTTACGCCAACCAGTTTCAGAATGCAAAAGAAGTGGCTGATTATGTTGCCATAAATTTCAAAGAGTTATTTTCTAAAACCTTGTTGTGGCAAAACAATTGGTACGATTCTACCTTACCTTATTGGTTTTTAGACCGTACTTTTTTAAATATTTCTAGCATGGCTACTACTACTAGTCATCGTTTTAAGTCTGGTAGATCTTGGGCATGGGAAGGTGTGGGCTCTTGTGCAGGAAACTGTACACATGTTTGGCAATATGCACAAGCCGTTGGTAGAATTTTTCCTGCCATAGAAAAAGATAATAGACAACGTGTTGATCTTGGTATTGCTTTAAGAGAAGATGGTGGCATTTTATTTAGAGGAGAGTTTAGTAAAAAGCCAGCAATAGATGGTCAAGCTGGAACTATTTTACGTGTGTACAGAGAACATAAAATGAGTGCTGATAACAGTTTCTTAGTAAAAAATTGGACTAAAATCAAAAAAGCCATTCAGTTTATCATAAATCAAGATAAAAACAAAGATGGCATGACAGATACTCCAATGGAAAATACATTAGATGCTGTTTGGGATGGTGAAATTGCTTGGATTGTAGGTTTATGTATTGCTGGTGTACAAGCTGGTTACTTAATGGCCATTGAAATGAATGATACTGAATTTGCCAATGTATGTAAAACTTACGTTGAAGCTGGCAAAAAAAACATGGAACAACAACTATTTAATGGAGAATATTTCATCCATAAACCGGATGCTGAAAAAGGAAGAAAAAAATTGGGGTCGTACAATACATGTCATATTGATCAAGTATATGGACAAAGTTGGGCATTTCAATTGGGCATGGATAGGGTAATTGAAAAAGAAAAAACAGTATCTGCATTACGCTCTTTGTGGAAATATAATTTTAAAGATGATGTTGGCTCTTATATTCAGAAATACAAAGGCGGCAGGCCCTATGCCTTAGCAGGAGAAGGTGGAATGATCATGAATACTAATCCTAAAAACGAACCAAAACCCTATGGCGATGATGTTACATGGCAATTGGGCTACTTTCATGAATGTATGAGTGGTTTTGAGCATCAAGTGGCTAGTCATTTAATTGCAGAAGGTATGGTAGATGAAGGTTTAATCCTTACCAAAAAAATTCATGAAAGATATCATGCCTCAAAAAGAAATCCATTTAATGAAATAGAGTGTAGTGATCACTATGCAAGGGCAATGGCAAGCTACGGTACATTTATCAATGCTTGTGGATTTGATTATCATGGGCCAAAAGGATATATCAGTTTTGCACCAAAATGGAATAAAGAAAACTTCAAAGCTCCATTTACAGCAGCTGAAGGATGGGGCTCTTATTCCCAAGTATTTAATAACAATAAGCAAGAACATGCCTTTTCCATAAAGTACGGCTCATTGAAATTAAATACAGTAAGTCTTGAGAAAATAACAAATAAAAAAATAAAACAAGTAACTGCAATGCTAGGTCCAAAAAAAATTGAAAGTGCATTTTTACAAAAAGAAAATTCAATTCAAATAACATTAAATAGTACTATTAAAATTAATGAAAATGAAAGTCTTACTATCTATGTTAAATAATATTATTCAGCCTAGTTTCAAAAATATAAACTCCTTCATCTTTGGTTTGCTTTTTTTTGCAATTGCTTGCAATACATCAAATGCCAATCCAAATAATTTAACTGCCAATCAGAAAAACTGGAAAAATGATTTCAATAAAATGCTTCCATATACCTCTGTATTTATGCAATTAGATTATGCCTATTGGAATGAAGAAAAGGAACCTACGCTTCGAATAAAAATCAAAAATTAATACATTGAAATATATACTTAATACCATTTTTTATATCTCATTTTCAGTTGTTGTTGTAGCTCAAAAAATGGCTAAGCCTCCAACCCAATTTTTCCCTTCAAAAGTTTGGAACGACGCTAAAAGCCAACCCATCAATGCTCATGGTGGTGGTGTTCTTTACCACAAAGGATTATATTATTGGTATGGTACGCACAAAGTAGAAGGTCTTTCTGAGAAAACTTTTGCCGATGGTGGTATTCATTGTTATGCTTCTAATGACTTATTTGCTTGGAGTGATATGGGTTTAATGTTGCCCTTAGTGCACAACGATAGCACCCACGATTTAGCATATGAATGCAATTTTGATAGACCCAAAGTGGTATACAACTCAACTACAAAAAAATTTGTAGCCTTCTTTAAATTGTATCTAAAGGGGCATGGTGTAACAACAGGTTTTGTTGGTGTGGCAACAGCTACAAGTCCTGTTGGACCATTTACATATCAACACAAATTTCTAGGTGGTGATTCTCCCTTTGGCACAGGTGATTTTGCCATTTTTCAAGAAGAAAATGGAGATTTATATCATCTTACTGTAAGAAAACCAGATAGGGCATTTGTGTGTGGTAAAATGAGTGATGATTATTTGTTGCCATCAAGCGAATACTTTGTATGTGAAGGTATAACCCCTAAAACAGAGGCTCCAGCCATTATAAAACGCAATGGTATTTATCATTTATTAGGGTCAGAATCTAGTGGTTGGTTACCTAACGAAGCCAGATATTTTACCAGTAAATCATTAAAAGGGCCATGGATAAATCATGGCAATCCATGTGAAGGTGTAAATCCTGAAAATAGTTTAGGTAAAGAAAAAACCTTTGGAGGTCAGTCAACTTTTATCATGCCAGTTGTTGGTAAAAAAGATGCTTACATAGTCATGTTTGACATTAATAAACCAGAAAACCCATACGATAGTCGTCATATATGGTTACCCATAACTTTTGTTGACGATAAATTTAAAATAACATGGCAAAGCAGTTGGGATTTAAGTGTGTTTAAATAAAATATTTCGCTAAAAAATAAATCTTATATAATGAGTTATCATACAAATATTCAATCTCTAAAAAGAATTATTAAGTTGCTTGTAAAGCAAATTTCTTTTGTTGCCATTTTTGTTTTTACGCACCAATTACATAGTAAAGCACAAACTGCAATCAACGAAACACATTTAATTAAAAATGCCGATTTTGAAACAGGCACTATGGATG
>JBMLOR010000213.1:0-26971 GCA_049242865.1 Chitinophagaceae bacterium
ACTAATGGAATTGTATTGTTACAAATTGCAAGCGATAATTTTTTACAAACAAAAACCTTAATGTGTAAATATTAATGAAAAAAATATTATCTATTTTAACTGTTGTACTCGTTGTTACCATCTTTGCTTGTACCAATAGAAAAGAAGTTATTGAGTATCCTACAACTATACCTTGTGATACCACAGTAAGCAGATTTAGTGTAGAAGTTAAAGATGTTTTTGATAGGCAGTGTAACAGATGTCATGGAGCTTCAGTTGCTAATACCTTGGGTGGTGGAACCAATTTGCAAAACTATGGCACGGTTAGAGCTTATGCTAGAAGTGGAATTTTAATGGATAATATAACTTTTGCATCAACAGGTAATCCAATGCCAAAAGGAGGAAGTAAAATTCCAGATTGTGACATCAATAAAATAAGAGCTTGGGTAAATAGAGGCTCGTTAAATAATTAAATTATGAAAAAAATTGTTTATTTAATTATTGCTGTTGCAATAACTAATATTACATTTTCACAAACAAAAGTGTATCAAACAAAAACAGGAAAAATAAAGTTTTTTTCAAGTACTAAGGCCGAAGATATTGAAGCAGTTAACAATCAAGCAGATGTGAAATTTGCTACAAATGGTCAGTTAGTTTTTACCGTGTTAATTAGAGGTTTTGTATTTCCAAATGCATTGATGCAAGAACATTTTAATGAAAATTATATGGAAAGTGCAAGTTTCCCAAAAGCGAAGTTTATGGGAACTATCGATAATTTGGCAGCCATAAATTTTTCAAAAAATGGAAAATATAATATTACAACTTCGGGTAGCATAGAAATTCATGGTGTAAAACAAAACCTTAAAAACGTTGCAGGAACTGTTGAAGTTGTGGATGGAAAAATTAAGCTAAATAGTAAATTTAAAATTAAAGTAAAAGACTTTGGTATTAAAGGAAACTATATTGGTGAAAAAATTGCAAACGAAATTGACATTACCATTGACTGTACTCTAAATTGATTACAATTTTAACATGAAGAAAATATTTTTATCGTCTAGTTTTTTAATTGCTGCCTTCTTTGGTTACTCACAAGAGGTTGATTTGTTTAAATCTGATAGTTCAAATACTAAAGAGGCTGCAACACCTGTAATTGCAACTTTTAAAAGCACAAGAATTGTGCATGGTCATAGTATTGAGCTACAAGCTCCTGGAGTTTTAGATTTTAGAGTGCATCATAGATTTGGAGAATTGAGTCAAGGATTGTATGATTTTTTTGGTTTAGATAATGCATCTACCCTAATTGCATTTGATTATGGGTTGGCTAAAAATATCAACATTGGGGTTAGTCGTAGTACCTATTTAAAACAAATGGAAGCTTTTGCAAAATGGAGATTTTTGCAACAAAATTCTACAAACTCCAAACCAATAACTGCAACTTTATTAACAGGATTAACAAACAGAACCTTAGATTTATTTGCTGCAAATGGCACAAAACTTAGTAGTAATGATAAAACTCAATACTATGCACAGTTAATGCTTGCACGAAAATTTAGCGAAAAATTTTCCCTACAAATTTCCCCAACTTTAGTACATTATAACTTAGTAAAAAATGTTGCAGATGCTAATACTTTATTTAGTGTAGGAATTGGTTTAAGGCAAAAAATTAGTAAAAGAGTTAGCATAAATGCAGAATATTATGCACAAACTAACACTTTAGCTTCACCAACTCCCAATCAAAACTATATCAACTCTTTAGCTATAGGTGTAGATATTGAAACAGGTGGTCACGTTTTTCAATTGCACTTAACTAATGCAAGAGGAATGACTGCACCAACATACATTCATGAAAATAATTTTGCTTGGGATAAAGGGCAAATTCATTTTGGGTTTAATATTTCGAGAGTGTTTGTTGTAAAAAAACCAAAGGAATTTAAATAAGATTAGTACTCAATAATGCATCAAAAAGGTAAACAAAGTGTTCAAAATCTTGTTTACCTTTTTTTATGAAAACATAATAATTAAGTTTGTAAAATATTTTAATACCATGATGATTGATTATAGAAGCGATACCGTTACAAAGCCAACACCTGCCATGCTTGATGCCATGATGAGTGCAAAAGTTGGTGATGATGTTTTTGGCGAAGATCCTAGCATCAACGAGCTAGAAAGTTTAGCTGCCAATATGTTTGGAATGGAAGCAGCTTTATTTTGCCCTAGTGGAACTATGACTAACCAAATTGCTATTAAATGCCATACACAGCCTGGAGATGAAGTTATTTGCGAAAAACTTAGTCATGTTTATCAATATGAAGGTGGTGGAATAGCTTTTAACAGTGGTTGTTCTACCCAAATTTTATATGGCGATAGAGGCAGAATCACAGCAGCACAAGTTGAAAATGCTATAAATGCAGATGACGTTCATAAGGCAAGAACAAGTTTAGTAAGTGTTGAAAATACTAGCAATAGAGGAGGAGGAAGTTGCTATGATTTTAGTGAATTGAAAGCAATAAAAAAAGTATGTGTAGCCCATAATTTAAAGTTTCATATTGATGGAGCAAGACTGTTTAATGCTGTGGTTGCAAAAAATGAAAGCTTAAAAGATTATGGTGAAACATTCGATAGTATTTCTATTTGTTTAAGCAAAGGTCTTGGTACTCCTGTAGGAAGTGTTGTTTTAGGAAGTAAAGAGTTTATTTACAAAGCAAGAAGAATAAGAAAAGTGTTTGGTGGAGGTATGAGGCAAGCTGGTTTTTTAGCAGCAGCTGGGGTTTTTGCGTTGAAAAACAACATTAACCGTTTGGCTATTGATCATCAACATGCAACTTTATTATCTAATGCTTTATCAACACTTAGTTATGTAAACGAAGTTTTACCAGTTGAAACTAATATTATCATTTTTTCGTGTAAAGGAAAATACAATTCTAAGCAACTAGTCGATGCTTTAAAAGAGCATCAAATTTTGGCTTATAATATTTCACCTACCCAAGTTCGCTTAGTAGTACACTTAGATATTAGCGAAAGTATGATTGAAAAAACTATTCAAGTGTTGAAACAACTTTAAAATATTATTTTGTTGACCCTTAAAAATATTTTCAGAATTGTAAATAAAATTGTTGGACCCATTTTATTGGTTGTTTTAAGTTATAGTATTTATACCCAAGTAAGCAGCCAATCACAGTTAACACAAACAATAACGGCAATTTGTAGTTTTAGCATTTCAAAAGCTTTACTGCTTGCACTTGTTTTTGTGCTGATGCTTTTATCGTTTATGATAGAAGCAGTTAAATGGAAAATATTGGTTACTCCGTTTCAAAAAATTACCTTACTACAAGCTACTAAAAATATTTTCACAGGTCAGGCATTTGCATTTACAAGCGTTAACGATGTTGGAGATTTTGTTGGTAGAGTTGTACATTTTAAAGAAAATAAAGTTCAAATTGGGGCTTTAAGTGTGTTAACCACCTATAGTCAAATTTTAATAATCATTGGTTTTGGTTTATTGAGTTGGGCTTTTAATTTTTATATTTTAATTCAGCAATTTAAGATTAGTAACTGGCTAGCATTGTTTGTATTGGCAGCTTGTTTTTTGGGTTTTGCACTTGGGTTTTATTTGTATTTCAATCAACAAAAATTTATTCATCATTTAAAAAAAATAAAATGGCTTAGTTGGTTGCATAAAATTTTTGAAATGGTTTATGAAGTAGATAAAACTGTTTTAACAAAACTTTTACTTTATTCTATTTTTAAATACGTTGTATACACAGTTCAGTATTTAATAGTATTACAATTATTTGGTGTTGAAGGAACAGTAATGCAGTTAGCATCATTAGTAGCTTTATTGTTGTTGGCAATAACCATTATACCAAGTATAGCATTTGCAGAATTAGGCATTAGAGGAAAATTGGCATTGGTTTTGTTTGGGATATTAAGCAATAATGCTGTAGCAATCTTAATGGCAACTGTGATTGTTTGGTTGATAAATAGAGTAATACCAGCAATTATTGGAACATTATTTACGTCAACAATAAAATTGAAATATTAAAGCAAACATGAAAAAAATTACAACAACCTTACTTTTAATTGTGTTTTCACTACAAATTTCTGCAGGAGATGAGTTTTGTAATATTCGAAATAAAGCTTTTCAGAATGGTGAAAGAATTGATTATATCATTTTTTATAATGTATTAGGAATATATGTGCATGCTGGGGATGCTAATTTTAATGCCAATATTGAACGTATGGGTAATAAAACTGTGTATCATTTGGTAGGTAATGGTAGTAGTAACTCAAGTTACGATTGGATATTTAAAGTAAGAGATAAATATGAGTCTTTTATTGATACAGCTACATTACAGCCTTATAAATTTGTAAGAGATGTACAAGAAGGTAGTTTTAAAATGTACGATAATGTAACATTTAACCAACAAACTAATACTGCAGTTTCTACAAAAGGAGTTACTAAAGTGCCTGAGTGTATTCAAGATGTTTTAAGTACCATTTATTATGCAAGAAATATAAATTTTGATAACTACAAAGTGAACGACAAAATTCCTTTTACAATGTATTTAGATAATGAGGTATTTAACTTGTATATTAAATATTTAGGGAAAGAAAAAATCAAAACAAAATATGGTAAATTCAATGCTATAAAGTTTAAACCATTACTCATAAAAGGAACGATTTTTGAAGGTGGCGAAAAAATGACAGTATGGGTAAGTGATGATAACAATCACATTCCTCTAAGAATTGAAAGCCCAATTTCTGTTGGGTCGATCAAAGTTGATATGATGGGATACAGAAACTTGCGACACCCTTTAACTAGTTTATTAAGCTTTAGATAATCTCATCTACGATTAGTTTCGTAAAAAAATTGTTAAAACAAATCAGCCTCCTTTGTTGTTGAATATTTTTTATTTTATTTGCACTAACAAATCAAAAAAAATATAAAAAATGAACGTAAAACAAATTATCACCGTAGTTGCAATAAGTGCTACAACTGCTGTTGCTAGTGTTTGGGGTTACAACAAGTTTACCCAAAAAAGTTTTAACGGCACTCAAGATGTTACAAAACTCCCTGTGAATTATGCAGGCTTTACCGGCTTTAATAATTCTCCAAATAATAGTATGGATTTTACTGTAGCAGCAACTGCAGCTACGCCAGCTGTTGTGCATATTAAAGCAAAAACTAACGCTAAAAAAATGTCGAATAATCTGCCAAAACAAAGAAATCCATTTGGAGATTTTTTTGGTGGCGGCGATATTTTTGAAGAATTTTTTGGACCAAGAATGCAAATGATACCTGAGCAAAAAGCAAGTGGCAGCGGAGTGTTGATTAGTGAAGATGGATACATTGTAACCAATAATCACGTGGTACAAGGTGCAGATGAAATAACAGTTACTTTAACAAACAAAAAAAATTATAAAGCTACAGTTATAGGAACAGATGCTAACAGTGATTTAGCTGTTATTAAAGTTGAGGCAAATGGTTTACCATATTTGGTGTACGGCAATAGCGATGAAGCTAAATTAGGTCAATGGGTTTTAGCCATTGGTTATCCATTAAATTTAGATGTTACTGTAACTGCAGGAATTGTAAGTGCAAAAGCCAGAAACATAGGTATTATTGGTAGCGATAGAAACGAGCAGGTAAAAGCTCCAGTTGAATCGTTTATTCAAACTGATGCAGCTGTTAATCCAGGAAACAGTGGCGGGGCATTGATAAATACCAATGGAGAGTTTATAGGTGTGAATACAGCAATATCTTCTCAAAATGGAAGTTACATTGGTTATTCTTATGCTATTCCAATAAACATAGTAAAAAAAGTAGTTAATGATATTATTAAATATGGTACAGTACAAAGAGCATTTATTGGTATTACTTATGCACCAGAAAATATAACTGACGAACAAAAGAAAGCAGAAGGTATTAAAGATGGAGAAGGCGTTTATGTTTTAGATGTATCTCCAAGCGGGGCAGCTGCAAATAGTGGAATTAAAAAAGGAGATTTTATCACTAAAATTAATGATACAAAAGTAGAAACAGGGCCAGAAATGGTAGAACAAATTGCAAGATTTAAACCAGGCGATAAAGTTAATATTACTTATACCCGTGATGGAAAAGCAATGACCACAAGTGTAGTACTTAAGAATAAAGCGAATACAACAAGTGTTGTAAAACAAACAACTGCTCTAGAAAATATAGGTGCAGAGTTTGCTACTGTTGATAAAAAAGTTGCTCAAGCTAATGAAATTGCAGGGGGGGTAGTTGTTAAAAAAATTACAGGTGGTTCGATGAGTAAAAGTAGAATAGAAGCTGGTTTTGTAATTATTTCAGTAAATGGAACTGAAGTAAAAACTGTTGAAGAATTTAATGCAGCTATAAAAGCTTCAAAAGGTACAGTTTACCTCGAAGGCATCTATCCAGGATATGGAGAAACTTATAGATATCCACTAACCCTAGAAACAGACTAATTTTACTTAATTATAAAAAGCCTCATGAAACATGAGGCTTTTTTGTTAAGCATATATTTTACAACATTTTTTTATACTGTATTTTAAAAACATTTACTTTCGTTTCTCATTTAAAACAAAAATGACAAATAGCATCTCCATCATAAAAAAACAAATCAACTATATCATTAACTTGGTTTTTGTTTTACATGTACCTGCTCCAATTTTTGTTACCAACCAAAATAATAAGTTTACACTGAGGCGTTAATAAGTTTTATTATCCTTAGTTATAATGCTTTTTCTACATATAAGCATTCCAAATTTAGTTTTCACATACTTATTAATGCATGAAATGCAACAGCAGTTTAATATTCGTATTGCTACAAAGCAAGATATTAGTTTTTCTACATTCATAGTTCAAGAAATGGAAACTTCTGCAAAAGCTAGAGGCACTGGCATAGCTCGCAGAAGTACAGAATACATTGAAGAGAAAATTTTAGAAGGTAAAGCCGTAATAGCCTTTACATTAGATGGTTTTTGGGCTGGTTTTTGTTACATTGAAACTTGGAGCAATAGTGATTATGTTGCCAACAGTGGTTTAATTGTTGCACCACCATATAGAAAAAGTGGATTAGCAACATTAATCAAAAGAAAAATATTTGAGCTTAGTAAACAAAAATATCCAGAGGCAAAAATATTTGGCTTAACTACAGGGTTAGCCGTAATGAAAATTAACAGCGACTTAGGTTACGAGCCTGTAACTTACAGTGAACTTACTCAAGATGAGGCATTTTGGGCTGGTTGTAAAAGCTGTGTAAACTATGATATTTTAATGGCGAAAGAACGAAAAAATTGTTTATGTACTGCAATGCTTTACGACCCTAAAGATCACTATTTGCCTGAAGAAACAAGAGAAGATTTTAAAAAAAATAAGAAAATTTACGAGCGTTTGCTACAGTTAAAACAAAGTAAATTTTTGAAATCTTTACTAAAAAAAGATAAAGGGGCATCAAACAGTAAATCCATTTTATATCATTTCTTTAAAAACATCAACCTTTAAAAAAACATGAGAAAAAAAGTTGTTCTTGCATTTAGTGGTGGTTTAGATACTACTTATTGTGCCATTTACTTAAATAAAATTTGTGATTATGAAGTACATGCAATCACTGTTAATACAGGTGGCTTCAGTAAAGATGAAGCAGCAGTTATAGAACAACATGCAAAAAAATTAGATGTAGCAAGTTATACTTGTGTTGATGTTACAAAACAGTATTATGATAGTTGTATTAAGTATTTAGTATTTGGCAACATTTTAAAAAATGCAACATATCCATTAAGTGTTAGTGCTGAGCGAATGATACAAGCCATTACAGTTGCTAATTATGTTAAAAAAATTGGTGCAGTTGCTGTTGCACATGGTAGTACAGGGGCAGGAAATGATCAAGTTAGATTTGATATGGTATTTCAAACATTAATACCTGAAGCACAAATAATCACACCAATACGAGATTTAAAATTAAGCAGAGAAGCAGAAATTTCTTTTCTTAAAGAAAATGGTGTAGAAATGAATTTTGAAAAAGCTGCATATAGCATAAATAAAGGTTTGTGGGGAACAAGTGTTGGAGGTAAAGAAACTTTAAATAGTAAACAATATTTGCCAGAAGAAGCTTGGCCAACCCCAATTACACAAACAAATCCTCAGGATATTAGCTTGGAGTTTATTAAGGGGCAATTAGTAGCAATAAACGATGTTGAATATACTAACCCTGTTTTAGCTATACAACACCTCCAGTCAATTGCACAGCCATTTGGAATAGGACGAGATATTCACGTAGGCGATACCATAATTGGTATTAAAGGTAGAGTTGGTTTTGAAGCTGCAGCACCATTGATTATAATAAAAGCTCATCATCTTTTAGAAAAACATACCCTAACTAAAAATCAATTGTTTTGGAAAGATCAACTGAGTAGTTGGTATGGAAATTGGCTGCACGAAGGTCAATTACTTGATCCTACTATGAGAAACATTGAAAGCTTTTTAGAGGATACACAAAAAACTGTATCGGGTAAAGTTTTTATAACATTAATGCCTCATAGATTTATTTTAAAAGGAATTGAAAGTGATAATGATTTAATGAATAATAAGTTTGGTAGCTATGGCGAAATGAATAATAGTTGGACAGGCGACGATGTTAAAGGTTTTGCCAAAATATTTGGAAATCAAAATAGTATTTATCATTTAATTAATAAGCAACAAAATGATAATTAAAGTAGGTATCATAGGAGGGGCTGGTTATACTGCAGGTGAGTTAATAAGACTATTAATCAATCATCCTAATGTACGTATAAAATTTATTCATAGTAATAGCCATGCTGGCAAACAAATTTCAACAATTCACAACGATTTAGTAGGAGAATTAGACTTACAATTCTCTTCAAATATCGAATTTGATGTTGATGTATTGTTTTTATGTGTTGGCCATGGTGAAGCAAAGAAGTTTTTAGTTGAAAATAAAATTCCAAACAGTATAAAAATTATTGATTTATCTCAAGATTTTAGATTGATAGTAAATAAAAATTTTGATGAACGTCAATTTGTATACGGCTTACCCGAACTCAACAAAGCTACAATTGCTTCTGCTTCAAGTATTGCTAATCCAGGTTGTTTTGCTACTGCTATACAACTTGGTTTGTTGCCATTAGCAAAAAATAATTTGCTTACAAATATTCACACAACAGGTATTACAGGCAGCACAGGTGCAGGTCAAAGCTTACAACAAACATCTCATTTTAGTTGGAGAAGTAATAATATACAAGCTTATAAAACACTACAACATCAGCACCAAAACGAAATTTTGCAAAGCTTTCAACAACTGCAACATCAAAAGCCCAACTTATTTTTTGTACCTTGGCGTGGCGATTTTACTAGAGGTATTTTTGTAACGAGCTATGTTGAAACTAATTGGACAGAAGATGAAGCATACCAAGCATACATTAATTTTTATAGCAATCATCCTTTTGTAATAGTACAAAACGAAATGATTGATTTAAAGCAAGTAGTTAATACAAATAAATGTGTTATATATATAGAAAAAGTAAATAATCAATTGATTATTCATGCTGCTATTGACAATCTTTTAAAAGGAGCAAGTGGCCAAGCATTACAAAATATGAATCTTATGTTTGGAATTGATGAAACAATTGGTCTTAAACTTAAAGCCTCTAAATTTTAAACTTTTAACTATGAAACTTTTCGACGTTTATCCCATCAATAATATTAATATTAGTAAAGCTTTAGGAAGTTTTGTTTGGAGCGATAACGGCCAACAATATTTAGACATGTATGGTGGGCATGCAGTAATTAGTATTGGGCATACACATCCACATTATGTTCAGCGAATTCAAGATCAACTCCATAAAATTGGGTTTTACAGTAACTCTATTCAAATTCCTTTACAACAAGAATTAGCAAAAAAAATTGGTGAAGTTTCTGGCAAAAAAGATTATCAATTGTTTTTGGTGAATAGTGGTGCCGAAGCTAATGAAAATGCACTGAAGCTGGCTTCATTTCATAACAACAGAAAAAAAATTATTTCGTTTACCAAAGCATTTCATGGCCGAACTTCTTTGGCTGTTGCTGCAACAGATAATAAAAATATTGTTGCACCTGTAAATGAAACTGAAAATGTTGTTTTTCTTCCATTTAATGATGTTGAAGTTTTAGTAAAATATTTCGAAACAAATGGAAATGAAATAAGCTCGGTAATTGTAGAAGGTATTCAAGGTGTTGGAGGCATTAGGGAAGCTTCTGTAGTTTTTTTGCAAACGATAAGAGAATTATGTTCCAAGTTTAATGCAGTTTTTATTGCCGATAGTGTACAATGTGGTTATGGAAGAACAGGCAATTTTTTTGCACATGATTTTGCTAACGTTAATGCAGATATTTATACAATGGCAAAGGGTATGGGTAATGGCTTTCCTATTGGTGGATTAATTATTGCACCCCATATTCAACCAAAACATTTTATGCTAGGTACAACCTTTGGTGGTAATCACTTAGCATGTGCAGCTGCACTTAGTGTGCTTGAAATTATAGAGAAAGATGATTTAATGAATAATGCAACTGTGGTTGGAAATTATGTGTTAAATGAATTAAAATCTTTTAAAAATATTATAGCACTTAGAGGAAGAGGTTTGATGATTGGGATAGAATTGCCCGAAAATTTGGCTCATGTAAAAAGTGATTTATTACATAAGCATTACATTTTTACTGGCGAAGCAAAACCAAATGTAATAAGATTATTGCCCAACTTATCCATAACAAAACAAGAGGCTGACATTTTTTTAGATGCCTTTAAAAAACTAGTTGACTAATTAAATTTTTTATTCATTAACATGAAAAATTTTATTTCTGTAGCAGATGTTGAAAATATAAATGAGTTAGTACAAGAAGCATTAGCTTTTAAAGCAAATCCATTTTTAAAACAACATGTAGGTAGTAACAAACGATTAGGATTGTTATTTTTAAATCCTAGTTTGCGTACAAGATTAAGTACTCAAATAGCTGCAGAAAATTTAGGGTTAAAAGTTATTGTACTTAATGTTGATAAAGAAAGTTGGAAAATGGAGTTCGACGATGAAGCTATAATGCAAGGCACATCTGTAGAACACATTAAAGATGCAGCTCCAATTTTGGGCAATTATTTTGATATATTAGGTGTTAGGAGTTTTCCCGGATTAATTAATAAAGAAGAGGATTATAGCGAGCATATCATTAATCAATTTATAAAGTATGCACAAGTACCAATTGTAAGTTTAGAATCGGCAACGCTTCATCCTTTACAAAGCTTTACTGATATTATAACGATTACAGAAACTGTAAAGCAACAGCAAATTACTAACCCTAAAATTGTTCTTACTTGGGCTCCTCATATTAAACCAATACCACAATGTGTAGCTAATAGTTTTGCTGAATGGATAAATAAATGGGACTGTTCTAATTTTGTAATTGCACAGCCAAAAGGATTTGAACTCAACAAAAAATTTACACAAAATGCTACAGTTACAAACAATCAATTTGAAGCACTAGAAAATGCTGACTTTGTATATGTAAAAAACTGGAGTAGTTATAATGATTATGGCAAAGTGTACAATGATGGAATAGATTGGATGTTGGATGAAAATAAACTTAAGTGTACCAACAATGCAAAAATTATGCACTGTTTACCCGTAAGGCGAAACGTTGAGCTAAGTAGTAATCTTTTAGATAGTAGTAATAGTTTGGTTACAAAACAAGCTAGCAATAGAGTTTGGGCTGCACAAGCAGTACTTAGTAATATTTTACAAAACTTATAACCATGGAGCAACTATATATCATTAAAATTGGTGGTAACATTATTGATGATGAAAATATGCTTCAACAATTTTTGTTGCAGCTAAATAAAATGGAGCATCCATTTATTTTAATTCATGGGGGTGGCAAATTAGCTACAAGCTTAGCAGCAGATTTAAATATTCCACAACAAATGATTGATGGAAGAAGAATAACAGATGCACAAACTTTAAAAATTGTAACTATGGTTTACGCAGGTTATATTAATAAAAATATCGTAGCACAGTTGCAAGCCAATGGAGTGAATGCTTTTGGTTTATGTGGAGCCGATGGAAATTTTATTGCAGCAAATAAACGTAAACATGCTACTATTGATTATGGATTTGTTGGTGATATTAAACATGTAAATATTGAGGTTTTAATTATGCTGTTAAAAAATAATTACTTACCTGTTGTTGCACCAATTACACATAACACTAATGCCCAATTGTTAAATACAAATGCCGATACTATTGCAAATGAAATTGCTACAAGTTTGTCATCTAAATATAATGTTTCACTAATTTATTGTTTTGATAAAGTTGGCGTGTTACAAAATTTGGAAGATGAAAATTCTGTAATAAAAAATATTAATCAACAAAATATTGAGTATTTAAAACAAGAGCAAATTATACATAGTGGGATGTTGCCAAAAATTGATAATGCATTTCAAGCAATTCAAAAAGGAGTACAAAAGGTTATTTTAGGACACGCAAAAGATATTGTGCAATTGGTTGTTGGGTTAAAAGGAACTTCAATTTCTAGTTAATTATGAATGTTATATCCTCTATAAATATTTTGCATAAAGAAGCAATTGCATTATTAAAAGACTTAATAAAAACGCCCTCATTAAGTAAGCAAGAAAGTGATACGGCTGATATTTTATTCAACTTTATTCAGGCAAAAAGAATTAAAGTAAACAGGTTGCAAAATAATATATGGGCAACTAATAAATATTTTAATCCATTAAAACCAACCATACTATTAAATAGTCACCACGATACTGTTCCACCAAATAAAAACTACACTTTAAATCCTTATGACCCTGCTGTTGTTGAAGATCAACTTTATGGTTTAGGTAGTAACGATGCAGGTGGTTGTTTGGTTAGTTTATTAGCAACTTTTTTATTTTTTTATGAGCATGAACATCTAGCATATAACCTAATATTTGCTGCAAGTGCAGAAGAAGAAATTAGCGGTAAAAATGGTATTGAACTTTTGTTGCCACATTTAGGAAAAATTGAATTTGGTATTGTTGGTGAACCAACAAAAATGCAAATGGCCATTGCCGAAAAAGGATTGCTTGTTATAGATTGTAGTGCAAAAGGAAGAGCAGGGCATGCAGCAAGGCAAGAAGGTGAAAATGCTATCTACAATGCTATACAAGATATTAATTGGTTTAAGCAATATGAGTTCGAAAAAGTATCTCCACTACTTGGAAAAGTTCTTATGAATGTAACAATGATAAATGCTGGGATTGCTCACAATATGGTTCCAGAGATTTGTAATTTTACAGTTGATATTCGCCTTAATGAATTATACACTCATCAGCAAATATTGGAAATTATTCAGCAACATACTAGTTGTGAAATAGTTGCTCGAAGTACAAGAATTAAATCTTCAAGCATTAGTGCACAACATCCAATAGTGCAGGCAGGTTTGCAACTTAATCTAAGTTATTTTGGAAGCCCAACAACAAGTGATAAAGCTTTAATGAATTTTCCAACATTAAAAATTGGTCCTGGCGATAGTGCAAGAAGTCATGCTGCAAATGAGTTTATTTATTTAAGTGAAATTAAAAATGGTATTGAATTGTACATTAAATTACTGCAAAATATTTTATAATGAAACTTTGGCAAAAAGATAATACATCAACTTCTGCATTAGTAGAAAAATTTACAGTTGGTAATGATTTATTGTTTGATGTACATTTAGCTAAGTACGATGTTATGGCTTCTATTGCACATGCTAAAATGTTGCATAGCATTAATGTTTTATCTACAAAAGAGTTATACGATTTGTTAAATGCTTTTGAAGCTATTCAACAATCAATTGATTCAGGAAAGTTTGTTATTGACATAGGAATCGAAGATGTTCATAGTCAAATCGAATTTTTACTCACTAAAATGGTTGGCGATGCTGGAAAAAAAATCCACACTGCACGAAGTAGAAACGACCAAGTTGCTACAGCTTTAAAACTTTTTTGTAAGTATGAAATTAAAGCTATTGTTAGCCAAGTTAATGACTTGTTTAAAATATTAATTGCTTTAAGTAATCAGCATCAACATATTTTAATGCCAGGCTATACACACATGCAAATTGCTATGCCTAGCAGTTTTGGGTTATGGTTTGCTTCGTTTGCAGAAAGTTTAGTCGATGATTTGTATGTGTTGCACGCTGCATATTCAATTGCCAATAAAAATCCAATGGGTAGTGGTGCAGGCTATGGTAGCAGTTTTAATATTAATAGAACCTACACAACACATGAATTAAAATTCGACACATTAAATTATAATAGCATTTATGCCCAAGCCACTAGAGGTAAAACTGAAAAATCTGTTGGTGCTGGCATTGCTTTCATTGCAGCAACTTTAAACAAATTAGCGAGTGATGTTTGTTTGTTTGTAAATCAAAATTATCAGTTCATAAGCTTTCCAAGTAGTGTAACTACAGGTAGTAGCATTATGCCACATAAAAAAAATCCAGATGTTTTTGAACTTGTACGTAGTAAGACTAACATCATCCAATCGTTGCCAAATACTTTAACTTTAATGCTTAGTAATTTAACAACAGGCTATCACAGAGATGTTCAATTAACTAAAGAAGTATTATTTCCTCAAATACAAGAACTTAAGAACTGTATGGAAATTTTGATTGAAGTGTTGCCAACTATTAGTATAAATGAGGAAATTTTAACTGACAAAAAATACCAATATGTTTTTAGTGTTGAAGAGGTGAATAAGTTAGTAGCACAAGGAATTCCATTTAGAGATGCTTATAAACAAGTAGGAGAGAGCATAGAGTCAGGAAAATTTAGTGCTGATATTTCGTATCAGTTAAATCATACTCACGAAGGGAGTATTGGAAATTTATGCAACGATGAAATCGAAAAATTAATGAACACTATATTAAATCAGTTTTAATAATTGTTATCCAATTTAAAATGTTGTATTGCAGCATACTAAAATTAACACATAAAAAAGGAGAATGATTTATAAAGTCATTCTCCTTTTATTTAAGTAAAAGTTCTAGTTTGTTATACTAAAACTAAGTGTGTATAATCTAAATTGATACTGCAGTTCCTGTTGCAATTACCATAAGCATACTGCCTTTAGCACCAACTGTTTCAAAATCTAAATCTAGTCCAATTATGGCATTTGCACCTAACTGACTAGCTCTTTGTTGAATTTCTTGAAGTGCATGTTGTTTTGCTTCTTCAATTACTCGTTCGTAAGTGCCACTTCTTCCTCCAACTATATCTCTGAGGCCTGCAAAAATATCTTTAAACAAGTTTGCTCCAATAATAGCTTGGGCACTCACTACACCATAATAATGTTTAATTGGATTTCCTTCAATGTTATTGGTTGTTACTACAATCATTTTTGTTTTTTTATTGAACTATAATAGTATTATTAAAAATTTGTTTGCCGTTTGTATCTACTAAACTAAGTAAATATGCACCAGGTGCAACAGACTTGTTTAGCTGAATATTTCTGTTTCTTTCGTTATTTAAATTTACTTTATTAATGGCAATTGTTTTTCCTTCTACTGTATTAATTACAACACTGTAATTGCCTTTTAAAGGAGCATTAAACTGTAATTGAATATTTTTATTTACAACAGGATTTGGAAATACTTGAACAGATGTAAATTTATTTTCAACAACTAAATTGTTAATGGTACCTCTGCTTTGATATACTAAGTTGCCGTTTGCTAAATCGCTAACATTGTATGCTTCTCCTTTTACAGGAATTGCTTCTGCTTGCCAAGTTGCAGGATTTACCTTGTAATAATTTTTTGCATTATTGGCACTGCAAATTAGCAAGTTTCCATCTTCATCAGCAGCAACGCCATTTGTTGTAAAATCTGCAGGTAAATTTTTAATAGAACCGATAAATTCAGCTTCTAAAGTAGTAGTGTTTATTTTAAAAATATTGTTTCTTAAACTTATTAAATACAAGTTACCATAAACATCGCCAACCATATCACCTCCCCAACTTGTACATTGATTATGTACACTAATGGTAGTGTTTTTGTGACTGTCTTTAATAGCTCCAAGATTCACAATGTTATGATCTGTACCAGTACTAAATTTAACCAAGTTATTACCATCGTTAGTAAGTGCATAACCAAAACCTTTGTTATCAAAACACATTCTTGTAAAAATATTATTTTCACCGGTTTTAGGTTCAATACTAAAATTATCAGCTGTGATAATTTTTATACTTACCTCTTTATTATTATTTAAATCAATATATTTTAAATCAGGGGAAAACATATTGGCAAAATACAGCCTATTGTTTGCTTTATCATAAGCAGCTGCAGCCACAGCTTCATGGTTGTTGAAGCTAAAATTAGAACGGTTAGATTTTTTTGGAAATGTTCTTGAAGAAAGTATACTTCCTTTAAAATCCTTAGTATAAATATTCTGCTCAAATTTACCATCTTCAACATTTATAGTTCTTAATGCACTCCAATCATAACTTCCTACATTTTCAGATGTAAATGCAAATGTTTTGTTTTGAGCTTTGATGGAAAAACAAGCTGAAATAAATAAAATGGGTAAAATTGTTCTTTTCATAATTTAAATTTTTTGTGCTATAAAAATAGTAATTTTTGTTATCCGTATTTTTTTTGTAGGTTAATTTTTAAGTAATGAATCTAGAATACAATTTTTAGTGCCATATTGCAGCATGATTTTGTACGATAAATTTTACAATACTTGGAAAAATAAAACTCCATTCAACGCATTACATAGTTTTTTTGTAGTTGCTGTGAGTGGCGGTGTGGATAGTGTTGTACTTTGCTATTTGTTAAAACAGTTTAATGTGCCTTTTGCAATGGCCCATTGCAATTTTAATTTGAGAGGTGAAGAAAGTTTACGCGACCAAAAGTTTGTAGAAAACTTAGCTGTGCAACTTAAAGTAACACTGCATTTAAAGCATTTTGATACCGTGCATGAAGCCATGATTTCAAAGGAATCAATACAAGTAACTGCACGAAATTTACGTTATAATTGGTTTGCACAATTGCAAACAAAAATTGCCGAAGAGCAAAAGGCTAAACATGTTTTTTTGCTTACTGCACACC
The DNA here is from genome assembly GCA_049242865.1 of Chitinophagaceae bacterium. Lineage (GTDB taxonomy): Bacteria > Bacteroidota > Bacteroidia > Chitinophagales > Chitinophagaceae > CAIVPM01. The sequence continues at coordinate 17,111 of JBMLOR010000213.1, forward strand.
ACGCAAATGACAATGTTGAAACTGTAATGCATCATTTAATTAGAGGAACAGGTTTAAATGGATTAACTGGTATTGATGAAATTGATTTTGACAGAAAAATTTGTAGGCCTTTATTGCAATTTACTAAACAAGAAGTTTTAGACTTTGCAATAGCCAATAATATTGAATTTGTAGAAGATAGCAGTAATGAGTTAAATAAATACACCAGAAATTTTATAAGAAATAAATTAATACCAACTATTGAAGAAAAGTTTCCTTTATGGCAACAAAATATGCAGCACAACATAGCTCGTTTTAATGAAGCAGCTTATTTGTACAAAAAGGCATTGCAAAAAGAACTTAAAGGTTTTATTCACTATAAAAATGATTTGTTGCATGTGCCCATTCAAAAATTAAAACTCAGTCCTATTGTAAACACCATAATTTGGGAAATTTTCATGCCATTTGGATTACAATCTAGTCAAATTGAAGAAGTTGTTAAGTTGTTTGATGCTCATAATGCAGCTTATATAAAGATTGATAATTTTAGAATAATAAAAGATAGGGCTTGGTTAGTTGTTGTGCCAAACGAAAATGCAGTGAAAAGCCCTATTTTAATCGAGAATATTGATAATGAAATTCAGTTTGAATTGGGAACAATAAAGTTTGAGTTAATACAACAAATCCAAGAAAGTACAATTCTACAAGCAACGCAAAAAGTGGCTTATGTGCCTGCTTCGTTATTTGTGCTTCCTTTGGTTTTAAGGCCATTTAAAACAGCAGATTATTTTTATCCCTTTGGGATGCAAAAAAAGAAAAAGCTAAGCAGATTTTTTATTGACTTGAAACTTTCTACTACTGAAAAAAATAAAGTTTGGGTTGTAGAAACAAATAAAAAAATTGTTTGGATTGTAGGATTAAGACTAGACAATAGATTTAAGGTGTTGAATTGTAAGGAACCAATCGTTAAAATTTCAATTTCATAAAATAAAAAAACCACTCTATTCAGAGTGGCTTTTTCTATAATTTTAAAACTATTTTTTTGGTGCAGGTGCTGATTGGGCATTTTGTAAAGCCTTTTGCTGAGCTGCTTGTGCCTCTTGAGCTTTTTTCTGTTCAGCTTGTGCTTGAACCATAAAATCTTTAGTTGGTAAAACCTCAATAACTTCTATATCAAAAATCATATTTGAGTTTGCAGGAAAAACACCAGGATTTTCTTTGTCGCCATAAGCCAAAGCAGCAGGTATTAATAATTTTCCTTTACCACCTTTGCCAAACAGCTTCATAGCATCTTCCATACCAGCAACTACGTTATGACTGCCTACCATTATTGGTAATAAATCAGTTCTTGCAGCTTTTGGTCCAACATTTGCATCAAACTCAGTTCCATTCATAAGTGTGCCTCTGTAAGTAATTTTAGCTGTCATTCCAGTATCAATTTTTGGTAAGTCGCCTACTTTTTCAATACTTACTAAAACCCCTAAAGGACTAGTTACAGTTTTTAGATTATTCTTTTTAGCATATTCTTCTAAAGCTTTAGATTGCTCTTTAGCTTTTTCTTTGTTTTTTTGTTCTTCTCTTGCTTGTGCAGCTACCATTTCTTTTTGGTAATCAGCATTAGCATCGGCTTCGCTTTTAAAGATTTTTAAAATTTCAAGTTTACCTTTTATGTAAGCTCCTTTTTTAAACAGTCTATTGTATTCTTGAATCATGTCAAACTTTTTCAAAGAATCAATGCTTAATGAAAATTCCATTTTATCGCCAACAGCTAGTTTATTAAATACTTCAAAAAAACTATACTTTGGAGTTTTAGAGCTATCGTACATTTTAAATTCTGGCATTCCGCCTGTGTATGTAGAACCTAAAATGGTATCTTTTGGGTTTGTAAGTCGATATTCTAAATGGTATTTTACAATATTTCCTTGTTTAATTGTTTCTGTACTCTTGCCTTTGGTAATTTTATAAGGCATACCATTAGGCGTTTTCTTAAACTGGTTACAGCTAGTTAATGTTAGTGTAAATATTGCTATTGCTGATAGAAATATTTTTTTAGTACGAAAGTTGTGACTCATATTCTTTTATTATTGTTTTAAAATGTTCTGTTGTATTTTCTAAGGTATCTAAACTGCTTCCACCTGCAGCAGCTTTATGTCCACCTCCATTAAAATGTTTTCTTGCAAAATCATTAACATCAAACCCATCTTTACTCCTGAAACTCCATTTTCTTTCTCCTTCTCTATCTATTACAATGGCAGCTAGTTTTATGCCTTGAATAGAAGTTAAGTAATTTACCAATCCTTCAGTATCACCAGTTTTAATATCATATTTAATAATATCACTTTTAGGAATACTCATCAAAGCTGTATTTAGTTCGTAAATTACGGTCATTCTATTTAGTAATGCGTTACCTACAAATTGTAGTTTATTCTCTAAATTAGTGTCATAAATATTTTGATGTATGATACTATGATTTAAGCCCATTTCTTTAAAGTGAACTATCATTTTGTGCACACTAGCTGTTGTTGAGGGAAATCTAAACGAACCTGTATCTGTCATGGTTCCTGTATAAATACAAGTTGCCATATCAAGGTTTAAGTTGTTTTTATAAGGAGATGCCATTATAAAGTCATACACCATTTCACAGGTGCTACTTTTACTAGTATCACTAATGCCATAATCAAAACTTGCAGTATCAGGCTCTTGATGATGGTCAATTAAAACTTTAATACAAAAAGCACTTCTTAAGATTGATTCCATATTTTTTACTCGACTCATCGTATTAAAGTCCAAACAAAAAATTATATCGGCCCTATTAATAATACTTTCACTTTTTTCCTTTGCGGTTTCGTAGTTAAGTACCTTTTTTACATCGGGCATCCATCTTAAAAAGTCAGCATAATTTGTTGGCGAAATTACTTGCACATCATGGCCAATCGACTTAAAAAAGTGATATAAAGCCAAACTGCTACCCATGGCATCGCCATCTGGCTTTTGATGCATGGTTATCACTATTTTTTTTGGAGATTCTAATAATTTATAAAAACTGCTGATATCTTTCATAAAAGTGTGCAAATGTAGTGGAAATGACATAATACTTTGCAGTTACACAGCCTACTTGTAAAAGTTAAAACTTACTTAATAAATGTACCTAAACTTTTTAGGTTTACCCCTCAGCAATTACTTTTACAACAATTTAAAGATGAAATGATGAAGAAATTATTGGTTGGTGCATTATTTTTAATGTTTATTTTTTTTACAAATGCTCAGAATATCAAAAAAGTTTCGGTAGATGAATTAAAAACTGTAATTGACACTTCAAAAAAAGCTTTGGTTATAAATTTTTGGGCAACATGGTGTAAACCATGTGTTGAAGAACTACCTTATTTAGTGGCACAAACTAAAGCTTACGCAAATAAAGGTGTTGAATTAATGCTAGTTAGTTTAGATTTTGAAGAGAGTTATCCAAAAGATATAAAAGCTTTTTTGCGAAAAAAAAATTACGAAGCCACCAATTTTTGGTTAAACGAAACAGATGCAAACGAGTTTTGCCCTAAAATTGATAAAAAATGGGAAGGTACAATACCTGTAACTCTCATGATTAATAATTCTACAAAATACAGAAAATTTTATGGTTATGCATTAACTCCCAAAGAGTTAGAAGAAGCTCTTAAACAATTAACCAAATAGTTTTTTTTAACTAAAGTAAACCTGTAAAAACCACAACCCTATATTTGTTTTTAATTATGATACAAGATATTAGAAATAATTGGACCTTAAGTGAAATCGACAATATTTACAACACACCAATTTTAGAATTAGTTTACCGTGCAGCTTCTTTGCATAGAAAGTATAACGATACAGGTGAAGTTCAGGTATGTACACTATTAAGCATCAAAACTGGGGGCTGCAGCGAAGATTGTGCTTATTGCCCTCAAGCAGCAAGGTATAATACAGGTGTAAATGTTCATCCATTAATGAAACAAGATGAGGTACTAGCTTATGCACAAAAAGCTAAAGATGCTGGTAGTACAAGATTTTGTATGGGTGCTGCTTGGCGTGAAGTAAGAGATAACCGAGATTTTGATAGAGTTTTAGAAATGGTAAAAGGTGTAAATAAAATGGGCATGGAAGTTTGTTGCACCTTAGGTATGCTAACAGAAGATCAAGCTAAAAAATTGGCTGATGCTGGTTTATATGCTTATAACCACAATTTAGATACAAGTAAAGAACATTACGACGAAATTATTACTACCCGAACTTTTGATGATAGATTAAACACACTAGATAATGTAAGAAAAGCTGGAGTAAGTGTTTGCTGTGGTGGTATAATAGGTTTGGGCGAAAAGCATGAAGATAGAATTGCCATGTTGCATACTTTAGCAACCATGCCTCAGCATCCTGAAAGTGTGCCAATTAACGCATTGGTGGCAATTGCTGGTACTCCATTAGAAAATAATGAAAAGGTAGATATTTGGGATATGGTAAGAATGATTGCTACTGCTCGTATTTTAATGCCAAAAACTATGGTTCGCCTAAGTGCTGGCAGAACAAGCATGACAGTTGCTGAACAAGCATTTTGTTTTATGGCTGGTGCAAATAGTATTTTTGCTGGAGATAAATTACTAACTACTCCAAACCCAAGTTTTGATGAAGATAACCAAATGTTTTCCATGCTTGGTTTAAAACCTAGAATGGCTTTTAAAGAAGATAAAGAACTATTTTCTCAAACTAAATCGCTAGAATTAATGGCATAAGACTCAACCTTTTTCTTAAGATAATTTACAAATGAACCGCTAAAACGATATGAATAACAAAAAAGTTTGGAAAGTGCTTTATGTAAAGCCAAGAACCGAAAAAAAAGTAAACGACCTGCTGAAAGAAAATGAAATTGATACATGGTGTCCTATGCATAAAATTTCAAAGCAATGGAGCGATAGAACTAAAATTGTTGAAGAACCAATTTTTAAATCGTATGTATTTGTAAACATTTCATCCGACGAAACCGAAAAAGTAAAACATACTCAGGGCGTACTTAACTATGTTTATTACCTTGGTAAGCCAGCTATAATTAGAAATGAAGAAATTGAAGCTATTAAAAAGTATTTAAAAATTGATAAAGCAGTAGCTACAATTACAGATAGTCAAACTTTTAATATAAATGATAAGGTGAAAATTGCAAATGGCATTTTCATGAATAAAGCAGGAAAAATTACAAAAACCAATAAAAAGAAAGTTTTTGTGCAAATAGAATCTTTAGGTGCTGTTATGAGTATTGAGTTTAGTGTAAGTGATGTAGAACTAGTATAGTAAATAAAATAAACATGTTTTCATTTTTCAACAAAAAAAGTAATAAAGATTTTAGCTTCTTGGGTGTAGATATGCACAATCATTTATTGCCAGGTTTAGATGATGGGTTGCAAACCATGGAGCAAACTTTAGCTTTTGTACAGCAAATGAAACAGCTTGGTTATAAAAAAATAATTTGTACACCACACATTCTGCCTGAAGTTCATAATAATACTTACAACGGAATTCTACAAAAGTTAGATGAAGTAAAAAATGCTTTATCAAAAGCTAATATTGATATGCCAATTGAAGCAGCTGCAGAGTATATGGTTGGCTTAGAGTTTGCCGAAGCACTAAAACAAAATCAGCCATTACTAACTTTTGGTAAAAACTATATTTTAATTGAAATGAGTTTTGCTGCAGTTTCACAAAATATTGTACAAGTTGTTTTTGATTTATTGATGAAGGGGTATAAACCCATACTAGCTCATCCAGAACGTTACAGTTACTATCATCGAAATTTTGATGTGTACGAAGAATTTATTGGGCGAGGGTGTTTATTACAAGTAAATTTGTTATCGCTTACAGGTTTTTATGGAAAGCCAGTTTTAAAAACTGCCGAACGATTAATAAGCAATAAAATGGTGAGCTTTTTAGGAACAGATATGCACCACGAAGGGCATTTAAATATGACCAAAAATCTTGTTCAATCCTCAAAGTTTCACAACCTCATCAAAAACCTAGATTTGCTTAATAACACTTTGTAAGGTTATAATTGTATACATTTAGCTACATAAAACTGTTAAATAGTTTTTTTAGTTCCCTTCATTTTAAAAATATTTATTAAATAAACTAGTTGGATATTAAAAATCCATAATATTGTTACGCACTAAAATATTTGAATTATGAAAAAAATTGGAGTTCTTCATGGCAAGGAAAGAAGTTTTCCTGAAGCATTTGTAGAAAGAATAAATAGCAAAAAAATTCCTGGAATAGTAGCCGAACCTGTAAGTATAGATAAAGTAATGCAAGGTGAAGCTAGCGGTTATGCTGTGATTTTTGACAGAATTAGTCAAGATGTTCCATTTTACAGAGCTTTTCTTAAAAATGCTGCATTATGTGGTACAACAGTTATAAATAACCCATTTTGGTGGAGTGCCGATGAAAAATTTTTCAACAACTGTTTAGCAACAAAAATTGGCGTTCCAGTTCCTAAAACTGTTATTCTGCCTAGTCATGATTTACCAGATGATACTAGCGATCAATCTTTTGCTAACCTAGCTTATCCTTTAGATTGGCAGGGAATTTTTGATTACGTTGGTTTTCCTGCATATATGAAACCATTTGCAGGAGGTGGTTGGAAAAATGTGTATCAACTTAATTCTTTAGATGAATTTTTTGAAAAACATGCCGAAACTGGTCAGTTAGTAATGATGTTGCAAGAAGAAATTAAGTTTGAAGAATATTATAGATGTTATTGTATAGGTGGAAAATATGTAAGAATAATGCCTTACGAACCTCGCAACCCACATCATTTAAGATATGTAGCAGATTTTAAACCTAGTAAAGAACGTTTAGAGCAGATGGAAGACATTGTGCTAAGAATAAATAAGTATTTAGGCTACGATTTTAATACAGTTGAATTAGCTGTACGTGATGGTGTGCCTTATGCCATTGATTTTTGCAATCCTGCACCTGATGCAGAACGCACAAGTGTTGGCGAAGAAAACTTTGCTTGGGTAGTTGAAACTGCTGCAAATTATGCCATTGAAAAAGCTCAAGAACATGTAGAAGGTGCTGATAATTTAACTTGGGGCGAGTACATAAAACGTAGCAGCAACAAACAAAAATTATGGTTTGGTGGTAACGAATAAAATTCCATTTAAAAATTAAATCATCAACCAAAAAACATTTTTATGGGTAATTTAAACTACAGGCATTTTACACTAGGCGTAGAAGAGGAGTATATGGTGATTGACCCAAATACTAGGGAATTGAAAAGTCACGAACAAAAAATTGTTCAAGAGGGTCAAAAGCTAATAAAAGACAAAGTAAAGGCTGAAATGCACCAAGCTGTTGTTGAAGTTGGTACAGACATTTGCAAAGATGTTGAAGAAGCCTACAAAGATGTAGCCACTTTACGAAGTACAATTTCTGGAATTGCAGGAAGTTTGGGCTTAGCTATGGGTGCTAGTGGAACACATCCTTTTAGCCATTGGGATAGTCAGTTAATTACAGATCATGTACGTTACCATCAAATCGTAAATGAACTACAAGAAGCTGCTCGTAGCAACTTAATTTTTGGTTTACATGTGCACGTTGGTATGGAAGATAGAAAAATGGCAATACATATTGCCAACAGTGCAAGATATTTTTTACCTCATGTTTATGCTCTAAGTACAAATTCCCCTTTTTGGGAAGGAAGAACTACAGGATACAAGAGTTTTAGAACAAAAGTTTTTGACAAATTTCCTCGAACAGGAATACCAGATTATTTTGAAAGCATAGAAGCATACGATAACTATGTTAATCTGCTCATTAAGACTAATTGTATAGATAATGCTAAAAAAATTTGGTGGGATTTACGTGTTCATCCATTTTTTAATACAGTTGAATTTAGAATTTGTGATGTACCCATGAACATTATGGATACTATTGCCATAGCTGGATTGTTTCAAGCAATTTGTGCTAAGTTGTACAAGCTACGCCATCAAAATATGAATTTCATAATGTACTCACGAGCCTTGCTAAACGAAAATAAATGGCGTGCAGGAAGATATGGAATTGATGGTACTTTAATTGATTTTGGAAAAGAAACAGAAGTAAATACACGGCTTTTAATTTATGAGTTACTCGATTTTGTTGATGATGTTGTAGATCAAGTAGGTGCAAGGCATGCCATAAATTATGTTCACAAAATTTTGGAAAATGGAACAGGAGCTGATAGACAAATCAAAGTGTTTAAAGAAACTAACGACTTAAATAAAGTAGTAGATTATATAAGTACACAGTTTTTAGTGCAATAGTTTATTTCAATAAAACTAAAAAAAAGCAATCTTTATTAAGGTTGCTTTTTTTTATATAAAACAGATATACACTTTTTAATTAAAGAAATGCTACTTTTGATTAACCTTAAAAATGTCCAACCAATTACTAATATACTTAGCCGATGATCATAATATTGTTGCGAAAGGAATTTCAACAATAATCGAAAGAATTGAAAACGTAGAAGCTGTAAAAATTTTTCAACATGGCGAAGCTTTGTACGATGCTTGCCAAGTAAAACTTCCTGATGTAGTTTTTATTGATATTAATATGCCAGTTTGGGATGGAAGAAAAACTTTGGTAGAGTTAAAAAAAAGTTTTCCGCAACTGCGTTGCTATATTTTATCAATGAATAATGAAAAAGAAATTATTGACGATTGTATAAATAAAGGTGCAGCAGGCTACTTAAATAAAGATTGTAGCGAAGATGAATTAAAAGAAGCTGTACAGTTAACATCCAATGATTTTTATTTTTCTAAAGAAGTTTTAAAAGCTATAAGTGGATATACTAATGCCTCAAACAAGTTGTTTAAATTATTAGAACCATTAACAGAAAGAGAGCAAGAAATTTTAAAACTTTTGTGCGAAGGATTAAGTCCAAAAGAAATTGGTGAACAATTATTTTTAAGTCCTAGAACTGTTGAAACTCATAAAAAACATATCATGTTTAAGTTTGATGTTACTACAATAGGGAAATTAATTAGTGTTACATTAAAAAACAATTTGATTAAGTAAGCAATGAAAATTAATTATTTATTTGTTATGATTGTTTTTACGTTTATTCAAAATATATGTAAAGCCCAAACAAATGCAAACAATTACCTAAAAGTGCTCATAGAAGAAACTGATAGTATAAAAGACAATAATATTGTTTTAAAAAAATTAGATTCTCTCAATAAGCTTACCCATTTAAATCAAAAAAATAAAACTGAAATTCTAGTAAGGCTTGCGTTGGTAAATATAAAATTACAAAAATTTGATGAAGCATCTGCTTGTGCTTTTCAGGGCATTGAAATTGCACAAAAAAATAATTTTGATACAGCACATGCTACTTGTTATAAAATTATTGGAGCAATTAATTATTATTCTTCAAAATATCCAGAAGCTATAAAATATTTTATTAGGAGTGCAGCTATAGCTAAAGAAAAGAATATTTTGTTTTTAGAAGTTAACAACTATCAAAATATGGGTGGTGTTTTTATAGATATGAAACTTAATGATTCTGCAGTAGTATATCTAAAAAAATCACTAGAGTTAAGTACAAGTTGTGGTGCTAAATGCAACATGGTTAAATTAACTGCTACACGTTTATTAGCAACTTTATATGAAAGGCAGAAAAAATACAATTTAGCTCAGCAGCTTTTTGAATCAGGCGAAATCGAAGCTCGTAAAGTTGCAGATCCAACACTAATTTGCTCTTATTTAATTTTTAGTGCAGAATTATTAGATAAAACTGGTGATATTTTACGAGCAATTTCAAAGGCTGAAGAAGCTATAAAAATAATGCGAATTCATAAAGATAGAAATCAGCATAGTTTTAGGTTTGCATTA
>JBMLOR010000214.1:0-3612 GCA_049242865.1 Chitinophagaceae bacterium
ACATCTTCTCTATTTTCTTTACTCAATTGTTTATTCATCCACATTACAGGGTCTATATAACTTAAATACCAACTGCTTAGTAATGGTGCATTGCCCCATTGAGTTGGGGTTGCTGTACTTAAACTAAGTTTTATGTTTTTCCAATCAATGCCAGTAGTTTGTGTAATCTTAGCTTTTGTGGTTATACTTATTGGGCTTTTTTGGTCTTTAACTTTTATATCATAGTAGGGAGTCCAATGGGCATTGTAAGTAAGATAGTTAATTGTAAATTCATAGTATCCTGCCACTGCAACTTGTACTTGAATTTTTAATACGCCAACTTGTTTGTTGTTTACATTTTTTTCTTCATTAACTTGCAAGCTAAGCATATCTCTAGTTGCTTTAAGCTTGCTAATTTTATGGGTTAAGTCGTTGTTTTCTACATAAATGCTTAAACTTTTTGCTTTAAAAAAATCTAAAAATTTAGTGAGTTCTGCCACATTTAAGCCAACTTGCACACCTTTAATATCTTTATTAGCTTTAAGTGCATCCAGTAATTCGTTGTTGCTTTTTACTTGTATGTCAAGTTTTTCAATTTCTATATTCAACTTACTAATACTATCTTCTAGTTGTATCAGCTTGGGTGTTTTTTCTTGCTTATTTATATATTCTGTTCCTAATTCAAAACCAACAATCGTTACCAAATTGTTGGTAGTTATTTGCACACTATTGTTGTCAACATTATTAGCTACATTATTTACTACAATTTCCTGAAAACCAGTTTTTAAAGTAGCAGTTGTTTTTTGAGTCAGTTCTGCTCCGTTTTTATAAACTATTACCTGGTTAATTGTAGCATTGGCAATAATTGGTTTGTCGTTGTTTGCAACAGCTTTACAAGTTAGTATTAAGCTAGCAGCTAGGTAAAATAGTTTTTTCATAATTTTTTTTTATTTGGATGAATATTTTTTCCAGTTTACACAAATCATCTCTTTAATCTTTTGACATGAAGGTACTAACAACTATAATCTTTACGTTTATTTGCAACATTATTTAAAGTTATGCTTAAAAAGAAGTTAAATGTTTGGTTGCCAACTTTAGTATCGTTGGTTTTTGTAGCTGGTGTAATAGTTGGCCATTTTGTAAACTCAAACAATAGCAATGGTTTTTTTGCTAAACGAAACAATGCATTGCAAGAAGTTTACAATTTAGTTAATAATAAATATGTAGATAGCTTAAATACAGATAGTTTAACTGGCTTGGCTATTGAAGAACTTTTATCACACCTCGACCCACATAGCGTATATATTTCTCCAAAATATTTGTCTGCTGTAAACGAGGATATGGAAGGTGGTTTCTACGGTTTGGGTGTAACCTTTGAAGTTATAAGAGACACCATAAATATTACTCGTGTTTTAAAAGATGGCCCTGCCTATAAAAGTGGAATAACTGTTGGCGATAAAATATTAATGCTCAACGATTCAATAAAGCTGCACAACAAAAACCTTACTGATGATGCCATAAGAAAATACATGAGAGGCCCTGATGGAAGTACTATGAAAATGCAAATTTTAAGAAACGGAAAATTAGTAACACAGTTCTCAAAAAGAGGTTTAGTGCCCATTCCTTCAATAGATGCAGCATACATTATTGCACCACAAACTGGTTATATAAAAATAAACAAGTTTGCTGAGCGTACTTACGAGGAGTTTATGCAAAGTTTAGAAGCTTTGCAAAAGCAAAAAATGGACAAACTTATACTCGATTTAAGAGGAAATGGTGGTGGTTTTTTACATGCTGCTAGTGCCATAGTTGATGAGTTTTTAGATGGCGACAAAATGATTGTGTATACCAAAGGTTTGCATGCAGCAAAAGAAGAATACAAATGCCGTAAAGATGGATTGTTCGAAAAAGGCAAATTGGTAGTTTTAATTGATGAAAACAGTGCTAGTGCTAGCGAAATTGTAGCTGGTGCATTGCAAGATTGGGATAGAGCAACCATAATTGGGCGTAGAAGTTTTGGCAAAGGATTAGTACAACAACAATACAACCTTAGCAATGGAGGTGCATTAAGGTTAACAATTGCAAGATATTACTCGCCTTTAGGCAGAAATATTCAAAAACCATACGATAAAGGTTTAGAAGAATATGAACATGATTTAGATGAGCGTTACAGAAGAGGTGAACTTACCGTTGCAGATACAACTGCTAAAGGGCCAAGTTTTAAAACGCCAAAAGGACATTTAGTTTTTGGTGGTGGTGGCATTATGCCAGATGTTTTTGTACCTTACGATACCACAAAAATTAAGTCTATAGCAACTAAATTATTTTATAACAATACCTTAGATAAATACGCTTACCATTATTTTCTGCAACAAAAAGCTACTCTTGCCGGCTCAAAAAATATTGCTGCTATCAAACAAAATGTATCTACAAATACAGTGAACTGGAGTTGGATACAACAAGAAGCTGTAAAAGATAGTATAAACTTTTCTACAATTTCTGAAAAAGAAAAGCAAGATGTTGTATTGCAATTGCAAGCCATTTTAAGTAGGCAAGTTTTAACACCATCGAGCTATTTTGAAGTACTCAATACAAATGATGCCACCATTAACAAAGCATTAGAAATTTTAAAATAATTGCCTACATCCTAAAAAAATGCTATAATATTTTTGGTAGCATTGCTATGCCATTTTTATCAATCCCAGCATTTAAAGTGCCAAATCTTTAGTTTCTGCAGTCAAAAAAATGCAAATTCTGCCAATTTTTCATAACAAAAGCAATGGCAATATTCTTGATTTCCTAAATAGTCATCAAGTCAAAAGTCATTTAGTCAATAAATACATTCGACTTTTTCTTTTGACAAAAATTTTAAAATAAAACTTTGCGTATTTGGCATTATTGGTGCCTTTGCGTGAAAAAACTTATAAAATAAAATAATATGGGAAAGATTATTGGAATTGATCTTGGCACAACCAACAGCTGTGTTAGCGTTATGGAAGGTAACGAGCCAGTGGTTATAGCTAATGAAGAAGGTAGAAGAACCACACCATCGGTAGTTGGTTTCTTGAAAAATGGAGAAAGAAAAGTTGGCGACCCTGCAAAACGTCAGGCTATCACCAACCCACAAAACACTATTGCTAGTGTAAAGCGTTTTATGGGTCGTAAGTTTGATGAAGTTACAAACGAAATAAGCCATTGGAGCTATAAAGTTGCCAAAGGCGATAACAATACTTGTAGAGTAGATATTGATGGTCGTTTATACACACCTCAAGAAATTTCTGCAATGGTGTTGCAAAAAATGAAGAAAACAGCCGAAGATTACTTAGGTACTGAGGTTACAGAAGCAGTTATTACGGTACCTGCTTACTTTAACGACGCTCAACGCCAAGCTACTAAAGAAGCTGGAGAAATTGCTGGTTTAACTGTAAAACGTATTGTAAACGAGCCAACAGCTGCTGCATTGGCTTATGGGTTAGATAAACAAGGTAAAGATCAAAAAATTGCTGTATTCGACCTTGGTGGTGGTACTTTCGATATTTCTATCCTTGATTTAGGAGATGGTGTATTCGAAGTAAAATCTACCAATGGTGATACACATTTAGGTGGAGATGATTTTGATAAAGTAATTATGGA
>JBMLOR010000215.1:0-1451 GCA_049242865.1 Chitinophagaceae bacterium
GTAATGTCTAAAGCACTACTCATTTTATCGCCATATTTTGCCTGAAAGCCGCCATTGTAAAATTTTACATTGCTTGTTAATTCAGGGTTTATAAAACTTAAGCCTTCTTGCTGACCATTGCGTATTAAATACGGACGAAAGACTTCAAAATCATTTACATAGATTAAATTTTCATCGAAACTACCACCACGTACGTTATATTGACTAGTAAGCTCGCCTGTTGGTGAGGTAAAAAATTTAAGTAAGTTTTCAATGCTACTGTTGGGTGATGGATTTACTATGGCTTTATTGGGGTCAATTACAATTCGCCCAATCTCGCCTCTAGTTTGTCGGTCGTTTTTTACAATAACTTCTTGTAATTGTTGGGTGTTTTTATCGAGTCTGATATTTATAATTTCTTCTTCGCCGCTGTTGAGCTGCAAGTTTCTTTGCTGTGCAATGTATCCATTAAAACTAATGATAATGGCTACTATTTTATTTGCTGGAATTTCGAGTTTAAAATAACCTGATGTATTGGTTAAGGTTTTTTTGTTTTTGTTTAATATTTCAATTGTAGCACCAACCAAAGGTTTTCCATCTTCATCAACTACAGTACCACTAATACTTGCAGTTTTATTTTGTGCAGTTGTAATAAACGGAAATAGTAAGTATATCAAGAAAAACCTCATTAGTTAATTTTTATTGGCGAAAGATAGTGTAACTGCTGATATTATGAAAAAATTATATGCTACAAAAAGATTTTTTTTAGTTTAACTTAAATCTTCTTATAATTTTGTAATGCGTTTTGAAAAATATCATATACATATTATTTTCTTTTTGGCTTATGTACTTTTTTGTTATGCCTGTGAAGCATACAAGTTGTGCAAGTGCTAGTGCTGTAAGCAAAAATTGTTGTAGTAAGTCTACTATTGCTAAAAGTTGCTGCAGTAAAAAAAAGGCTACAACCAACAAAAAATCTTGTAGCAATTGTTGTGGAAAATCAACCTGTATCTGTTCATCTACTGCTTCTATTGTAGCAGTAGAACAGCAGCAAAATTTTATTATTGAAAAACCAACAACACCATTTAATGGTGTTGAATATCCTCAATTTTCTTCAAAAGAAATTAAAGGCTTCACCCACTTATGGACCTTGCCTAAAATAGGCTAACCAAACATCCTTACAGCCATACGTATATCTTTTTTAAATTAAAGAGCATTTGTTATTAATGCTTATCATCCTTAAAAGAAATCTATTTTCTTTTAATCAAAAATTAAATAAAATGTTACCATCATTCAACATATTAATAGCATGTTTTGCTATGTTATTAAGTACAGCAGGATTTGCACAAATTAAAAATGCTAAAACCGAGAAAGTAAAAATCTCAGGCAATTGTGGTATGTGTAAAACTACCATCGAAAAATCGGGCAATGTAAAAAATGTTTGCTCTGTAAAATGGAATACTGAAACTAAA
>JBMLOR010000216.1:0-26356 GCA_049242865.1 Chitinophagaceae bacterium
AAGATAAAATGTTATTATTACCTTCTTTTTTACCTGTGAAAGAAACTAAAGTTACTGGCAATGGATCATTTGCTCTTAATCGTATATCATCAATTGCAATTACATTACCATACTTACTAACACCTTGCAAACCAACCAAAATTGTTTGACCAGCGAAGGCAGCCAATGATTCTGTTTTTTGACTCCAAGTTGGTGTTGCAGCTGATGCACTATAACGTTGGTAACCATTTCCTACTCTTGTCCAATTTAAACCTCTATCAGTAGAAACTACTACATACATACTATCTAAATCAGTACTAAAACTATTATCGTGTGACATCCAAAAACTTAAATCATAAACAAAACTTGGGTTTGTAGCAGGCAATGTATAACAACCAGCATATAAAACACCACTAAATCCAACAGAGGAAGTACCACTGTAACTATCAAACAAGTAGAATCGAGTACCTGATTTTGGCACTATAGAATCTGACAAATCTGCATTTTTATAATTACCTGTTGGAGAAGAAGCAGGATTTAAACCCCATAAATTTCTTGTTCCATTTGTGGTTCTTATGTTTCCAAAAGTTAAAGTAGCTCCATCTGCAGCATCATTTACTGGGAAAGTTGTAGATACTCCTAATGTACTTAAACTTGTTCTTGCAGTGTCATTAGCTACATTACCATCGCCTGATAAATTAACAACTGCTCTAAAGTTATTTGTACCAACGTTATTTAAATTAATACCACTGAATGTAATAGTTTCAGTTCCGTTTGCAGCTATTGCAGTAGTATTTGCAACTGTGCCTGTGAATGTATTTGCACCTGTAACTGTAAGTGTTATTGGAGCTGCACCAATTGCAATGGCATTAGTTCCAGTATTTCTTACTACTACAGAAACTGATTGATTTGTATTATAACAACTTTGTGCAGGGAAGCCTGAGAAACCTGCAATATTTGCATCATTAGGAATTGTTCTTGTAAATCTTATGGTATGACCCGCAGTAGGCAATACCGTTTTTCTTATGTTATGATAATTACCTGTATAATCTCCATTTAAAAATGTTGCAGATGTCCATGCAGTAGTTGAACCTTTAGTAGCATGTACTGAATTAGCCACAGCAGTTCCTTTAATACCAACTGCTACAGATTTAAATCCATCTGTATTTGCACTTGCAGTTGCAGTTCCATATATAAATTCTATATTATTAGAGGTTTCATATAGCTTGATTTGAAAGCTAAAATTGGAATACTGTTTTGTAGCTCCATAATCACTTACATTTTTGAATTGAATAGTACAAATTCTGCTACCAACAGCACCTGTAGTAAATACTCTATACTCTGGTGTTGAAGTACCAGCATCAAGATCATAAGCAAAAGGATAAATAGCATTTTGCAAATCCAATGTATTAGGATAATACATATTAGTTGAGTCAACCAAATAATCACCTAAAACAATAAAACCATTACTACTTAAGGTAAAACTAGTAAAGTTTGCTCCATTGTAATTAAATATAAAACCTATTGGCCTAGACTCAGCGAAGTCATCGTCAAAAGTCATTGGCGAAGCAAGGTAATTCGTTGAAATTGCAGTTCCATTGGTTCCTAAGTCAGTATACGTGCCAGCCACTATAGAAGTATTAGCTGCTTGATAATTAAATTGTGCATTGGTGACTAATGCTCCAAAACACATTAAAAATGCAATGTAAATTTTTCTCATTCTTTATATTTTTAGTGCATAAATTTATGTTTTATTTTGAAAACAAAGCTAAATTTTATTTAAACGATACTTTTCGATAAAAAAAACAAGAAATTAATTTAATTTGCTATATGGCTTTGAAAAAAACAAGAATCTATTTGCTCTCGATTGCCTTTCTAATTTTTTTGTTTATTCTATGGTTTTATTATAGCAATTTTTTGTCGCCAAAACCGAGTAAAAAATTTTATAAAGATTTTGGTATTGACATTCCTACACAATACACTATACATGGAATTGATGTAAGTAAATATCAATCTACAATAAATTGGCAATTAGTTAAAACCATGAAAGTAAAGAATATACAAATTGGTTTTGCTTTCATAAAAGCTACAGAAGGCACTAGTAGTAAAGATTATAAGTTTAAATACAATTGGGAAAATGCTAAAAGAAACAATGTTATCAGGGGGGCGTACCATTATTTTTTACCTAATAAAAATGCCATACAGCAAGCTAATAATTTTGTACAAACAGTAGAATTAAAAAAAGGAGATTTACCGCCTGTGGTTGACATTGAAGATTTAACAGGTGTTCACCCTAAAAAAATGATTATCGCTTTAAAAACTTTTTTAAATCTTCTTGAAAATCATTACCATACCAAACCTATTATTTATAGTTATGCAAATTTTTATAACAACCATTTAAAAGATGATTTTTTTGAATACCCTCTTTGGATTGCACATTATAAAGAAAAAAACAAACCCGATGTTTTAAGGCCTTGGCAATTTTGGCAACATAGCGAAGAGGGGCATGTAAATGGGATTGCTCATAAAGTTGACTTTAATGTTTTTAATGGCGATAGTGCTAGTTTTAAAAGTTTGCTGATACATTAATTTTTAGTAAAGTGCACCTTAGTTTTGGGTTTACTAAAAAGCGATTCATTGTAAGCCGCAGTATTGCCTTTTGGGATAGACAAACTTTTCCATTCGTGCCCCTTAATCATTGTACCAATAAATACAATTTGCCCCACGTGGTAACCATAATGGCATAATTGTCGTGCAATAGCCTCAGTAACCGTATGCCCCTGATTTCTTATGTAAACTATTTTCTCCAAATCATCATCATTTAAAGATTCTAAGGTTGCAAACAATGTATTCCAGCCAGCTTCCCAAATGGATAATAAATTTGATTTTGGTATATCTTTTTGCTCAAACTCCTCCTCGCGTTTTCTCCAAGTTTTCTCTCCATCTTCAGTTAAAAAATTAGTAAATCTGCTGTGCATATTACCAGCAAGATGTTGAATAATTATGGAAATGCTATTGGTGTTTTCGTTTATTGGTTTCCAAAAAAAATCTTCATCATGTATTTGATCAAATGTTTTATCAGCCAATGATTTGTAATACTTAAACTGCATAATTGCAGCTTGCAAAAAAGTGGAAGCCATGAGTTATTTTTTTAAATATTAACTTAAAAATGCTAAAATAAATTATTAATAAAATAGCTATGGAAGTTTCTATTTGTTTGTTGGATTTAACTCTAGCAGTTGTTTGACTTGCATTTCTAAAGACTTAATTCTTTTTTCCATATCTGGCAAGTTACGAGCAACAGCTTGGCTTTTTACTGCAGCAGTATAATCAAAAGCAGGTGTTCCTGTTACTGCTGTATTTGGTTGCTTTATGGTTTTAATAATTCCACTTTGAGCATTTATTCTTGTGCCATCGGCAATTTGTAAATGTCCTACAATACCTGCTTGCCCACCCATCATTACTCCATTTCCTATTTTAGTGCTTCCGCTAACACCTGCTTGAGCAGCAATTACTGTGTTACTGCCAACTTCAACGTTATGTGCAATTTGAATAAGATTATCAAGCTTAGTGCCTTTTTTAATTAATGTACTACCCATAGTTGCTCTATCAATGGTAGTATTTGCACCAATTTCTACATTATCTTCAATTACTACATTACCTATTTGTGGTATTTTTCCAAAAGTTCCATCGGCTTGTGGTGCAAAACCAAAACCATCACTTCCTATTACAGTACCTGCATGTATTACAACATTTTTACCAATAACACAGCCATGATAAATTTTAACACCTGGGTGTAAAATACAGTTATCGTCAACAACCACATTATCACCTATATACACTCCTGCATACAGTTTTACATTATTACCAATAACCGCTTTGTTGGAGATATATGTAAATGCTGCAATAAAACAATTATCACCAATACTTGCTGTATTTGCAATATGAACAGGTTCTTGTACTCCTACCAAATTTTGTTCTTGCATTTGCTGATAGGTACTCAGCAATTTTGCAAAAGCAGCATAGGCATCACTTACTCTAATGATGGTTGATGTTAGTGAATGTTGCAGCGTAAAATCCTTATTTAAAAGTACAATTGATGCTTGAGTGTTGTACAAAAATTCTTCGTACTTTGGATTTGCCAAAAAAGCTAGGTCGCCTTTTTTTGCTTCTTCAATTTTAGCAACATTGCTTACAGTAACTTGTGCATTACCCTCAACTATACCATTTACCAAACCAGCTATTTGTGCAGCAGAAAAAACCATACCATTTACAATTTATTGATTGAAGATTTGTTGAATCAGTTTAGCGAACATAAATAATTTTTTGTTACCGTATCGGCATTTTTAAATTGTATTAAGGCATCATCTACATCAATAATGCTGCTTATAGCGTTATTTTTATATAAAATTTTTATAGGTTCTTGGTTTGCTTTGTACATCGTATTTTTTACTGTACCTTCAAATACAAAGTACCCTACTTCATCATTACTTAATCCAAGTTGTTGCTTTGCAAGCTCCTTTTTTTTATTTATCAAATCTTTGCTAAATGTTTCGCTACTCAATTTTACTTTAAGCAACTTTCTATTCAAAATCATATTACACAAAGTACTTAACACATGATCACTGTGTTTACTCCATTGTTTTATTGCATAGCTAATTTCAACATCATCAAACTCACAAAACTTTTCTAATACTGCATCATTAAGTACATCATCAAATTCAAATAAAAAATAATCTACAACATTGGTTGTGTGCAAATTTTTAGTTCCACTAGCATGCAAAAACTTAACCCTTTTTATGATATTTTTTAAAGTTTTTTCGCTTGCCATTACTGTTTTGTGCAAATAAACTTGCCAATACATTTGCCTACGTGCAATTAAAAAAGTTTCTATACTGTGTATTCCTTTTTCTTCCATTACTAATTCATTGTTGTACACAGTCATCATTTTAAGAATTCTATCCCAACCAAAAACGCCCTCACTTACACCAGTAAAAAAACTATCTCTCATTAAGTAATCCATCCTATCAACATCTAACTGACTACTCACTAATTGTGAAAGAAATTTTTTTGGGTAATTATGTGTAAAAATTTCAATTGCCATTTGTAAGGCTCCATCAAACTCTTTATTAAGTTTTTCCATGATGTACAAACTCAATTTTTCGTGATGAATACCTGGCAATAATTCTGCCTCTAAAGCATGTGAAAATGGACCATGCCCAACATCGTGCAACAAAATAGCAGCCTTAGCAGCTACTTCTTCGTCATTAGTAATTTCAACTCCCTTTAACCTTAAACTATCGATAGCACAACTCATTAAATGATAAGCTCCAAGACTATGATGCAACCTTGTATGAACTGCTCCTGGATAAACCAAATAAGCTAAAGCCATTTGATGAATACGTCTTAAACGTTGATAAAACTTATGCTGAATGATATTAAATATCAATGGATGATTGATAGTTATAAAACCATATACAGGATCGTTAATTACTTTGTGTTTGTTCATAAGGCCTCACTTAGTCTCTCTAAATAAGTAGATAAGACATCGAAGAATTGAAAATTTATTATCATTTTTTGTTAATCACCTCAAACCATTTCGATAGAATAGAATAAGATTACTACAAATTTTCTTTTAAAAACTTAGTCATTTTACTATATAAATGAAAAGTTGTGTTGCCACCATTTATACCATGATTTTTGTTAGGATAATATGCACTTTCAAAGTCAATATTTTTCTTAATCATTTCATCCACCATCATTACACTATTTTGAAAATGTACATTATCATCGGCTGTGCCATGAATAATTAAAAACTTACCTTTTATTTTATCTACAAAATTTATTGGTGCAGTTTTTTCGTAACCAGTTTTATTTTCTTTTGGTGTACGCATAAATCTTTCAGTATAAATATTATCGTAGTACATCCAATTTGTAACTGGTGCAACTGCAATTGCAGTTTTAAAAACATCGGCACCTTTAGTAATGGCCAAGCTACTCATAAAACCACCAAAGCTCCAACCCCAATGTCCAATTCTTGCAGCATCTACATAAGCTAAGGTTGAAAGATATTTGGCAGCATCTATTTGATCTTCTATTTCTAGATTTCCTAGTTGCAAATAGGTTTTCTTTTTAAACTCTTCTCCTCTAAAACCTGTTCCTGTATTGTCTACACTTACAACTATATAACCTTCTTGTGCTAAGTATTGATGCCAAGCATTTACAGCACCCCAACGATTTGCCACTTGCTGACTTCCAGGGCCTCCATAGTTACAAAAAAGCACAGGATATTTTTTACCTTCGTCAAAATTCTTTGGTTTTAACATCCAACCATTTAAAGTTTCACCTTTACTTGTAGGTACTTTAATAAATTCTGCTTTGGCATAGCCATATTCATTAATAGTTGCGTTGAGCTTTTTGTTTTCTTTTAAAATTTTATTTTTTCCTGTTGGCAAATGAGTAATAGAAAAAACTGTTGGTGTATTAATAGTAGAAAAACTACTTAATGCATAAGTAAAGTCGCTATTTAAACTGATGATGTTATTAGTACCTTGATTTTTAAAAATCAACTCTTGGTTGTTGCCATTTAAATCTACTTTACAAAAAGCTCTATCCAAAGCACCCCAATAGCAACTAGTAAAATACACTACTCCTTTTTTTTCGTCTACTCCCAAAACACCTGTAACATCTACATTATCTTTAGTTAATTTTACGTTACTACTTCCATCAAAACTCATTTTATATAATTGATTGTAGCCATCTTTTTCGCTAAGCATGATAAAATGTTTGCCATCTTGTAAAAAAGTAACATCGGCAGTTTCGGCTTCAACGTAATATTTATTTTTTTCTTGATAGTATACATTCGATTTCCCTGAAGTGGCATCTACCATCAACAATTTCATTTCATTTTGTAATCTGTTTAACCAACAAATACTAAGTTTATCATCTTTTGTAGTAAACTTAATTCTTGGAATATAAATATCCTGTTCAGTACCAATATTTGCTTTTACTTTTTTTCCTGTTGCTACATTATAAATGTATATATCAACAATACTATTAGCTTCTCCTACTTTAGGATATTTAAATTTGTATTGGGTTGGATACAAGCCTTGAAACTCATCGAAAGAAAACTCTTTTACTTTACTTTCATCAAATCGGTAGAAGGCTACAAAATTTCCATTGGCACTCCAATCAAAAGCTTGTGTAAAACTAAATTCTTCTTCATACACCCAATCGCAGTTTCCATTTATTATAGCATTGTTTTTACCATCTGTAGTAACCGCAACAGTTTTATTGGTCACCAAATTTTTTACATACAAATTATTATTTTTAACAAAAGCAACCTTGGTAGCATCTGGCGAAAAGCTGGCATGCAATATTTTATCATTATCAACCTTTGTAACTTTTTTTGTAGCAATGTCGTATACATAAACAATTGCTTTACTGCTTCTTCTATAAATGTATTCTCTATCAATAAAAATTAATAACTTTTTTTCATCCTTACTCCATTCAACATCATACAAACTAAGGGTTTCTTTTTTGTCGTTTACAGGGTCTTTTGATTTTACTAAAGTATCTATGGTAGAGCCATCATCAAATGCTTTTTTAATTATGCCACCCGGCACAGTTTCTCTGTAAAATTTACCATCGTTCATACTTGTAAATCCTTGGGCAAATTCAGACCTGAAAGTTCCTTTTTTATAAATATCCTCTAATGTTATTTTTTTTTGCCCTAAAAGAAAAGTTGGAATGCAGCAAAGAATGAAATAAATTTTTTTCATTGTTCTTAAAATTTAAGAATGATTTTTTAACTTTTAAAATAAGTTGTAAATGTAAAGGAGTTGCTGTAATTAAAATTTTACCAACTTATTTTTTTGATGAATGCAACATAAAAAAGACCACTACAAAGTGGTCTTAAAATTTTATCGTGATAAATATACCCTTCCAGTATTTGGGGGAGAAACACTTATGGCTTCTGTACCATTATAATTTATAAAAATATTATCTACTTGTGCAATTTTAGAACGTGAGTTGTATAAAATATTGGTACTTCCTATAGATTTTATGAATCCTTCAAAATCGTAGGTAAATTGCAAATCCCCAATTCTATTCACACTTCTATTGTAATTATATTCTATAGGAATTCCTCCCATAGATTCTGGAGATCCAAAATAATTTGTTTTTGGGGTGTTTGCTGCTGTTTGCTGATCGTTAATTTTTGTTTCAACTACACTTCCATTTTGGCTTATCAAAATACTAGCGTAACTATTATAAACACTTACGCTGTATTGCCCTTTTGGATTAACATAAAAAGCATACTGCATGGGTGATCCAACATTTTTATCACCAGAAGAATTTACTGGATAATCTCCTGCTGTAGGGCCAGCACTCACACCAGCATAATTTGCTGGGTTGTAATATTGTGAAGGATCTTTAGGCGTTGAACTAGTTGCTTGTTGCTGATTATTACAATTACAAGTTTTATTGTAAGTTTCAGTTTTTTTATATGTATTGGTATAATCTTTATAAATGATTTTTTCTTGTGGTTGCTCTTGCTGAGCAGGTTGCTTGTATTCTACTTTTTGTTGTTGCTGTTGTTGTTGTATAGGTACATAAACAATTGTTTCTCTTGGTCTGTCAATATATTTAACTACAGGAGCCGGCTGTTTAGGAGCCGGCTTTGTGTATGAATAAGTTCTTTTTTTTGGTGGATACCATTTTCTTTTTGGCACAGCACAAGGACAAGGATTTGGCTTCCATTTTTTTCTTACTGTACTTGTATAAACCTGTTTTGGTTGTGGTTGATAGTATACAGGGGCCTGTTGTGGCTGATAATTTTGCGAATATGAACGCACATTATTTTCTGCAGGTGGTTGATAATTATTAGTTTCTACAGGAGCCAAATCAATCATAGTAGTTTGGCTTTGAGTTGCTACCGAAGTTGTTTCAATAGGAGCCAAATCAATCATTCCATTATTTTGACTAGATTTTACAACCGCATCACTTTCAATAGGTGCTAAATCTATCATATTAAAACCACCACCAGCTTTTGGCCTAAAGTTTTGTGTTTGATTATCAATGTTGCTGAATGAATCAATTTGTTGCTTAGGGATAGCTGGTTTTACAATATAGCTTAAACCCAACTGCGATGCTAAAATTGTTCCTTTAGGAAGTTGTAAACCTTTTTCAGCTGTTACAGCTCTGTTACTTTTTGTGTTATTTTTAATAGCCTCAATATCAGCAAACGTTGGGGCACCGTTATTAGCATTATCAATGGGTGCTAAATCTGGCATTCCAATATTTTGTTTTGGTGCTTGATTTCCACCTTCAATGGGTGCTAAATCTATCATAGTGGTACTAGATTTAGGTTTCTGCAAAACTACACCACCATCAATTGGAGCTAAATCAATCATTCCATTGCTAGGTTTTGGTGTGGCTGAAACGCCTCGCTCATTTATAGGCACTAAATCTGGCATACCCATATTTTTACCATTATAAGGCACTGATGGTACTGTATACACAAGGTTTGTGGGTGCCTGATTTACTGGTGCTAAATCTATCATTCCTGTGTTAGGAGCAATATTTTTATTTTTTGCAGCATTAAAAGCAGCTACGTCATTTGCATCAATTGGAGCTAAATCAGGAATATTAGTAGTTGTTTTACTAGTACTTGGCAAGCCTAAACTTTGCTTCACCAAAGTTCCTGGATACTGTTTCGCAGGGTCTAACGTTTCTGTAACTTTTGTTGGTTTAGGTTGTTCGTATTTTTTTAAAACTGGAGTTAATAATGATGGTACTTCATCGTTAATGCCACCAACATTATCCACCACTTCACTTCTTTGAGTATTTTGTGGAGCAAGCCAATTAGTTGTTAAAGCTGAATTGCTTGCTTGATTACTAGCTTCTGGAATTTGTTGTACATTATTTTTTGGTTCAACATTTTGTTGCACTAAAGCTCCTTTTGGCAATATTAAAGTACTGCCAGAACTTACAACTTTTGTGTTTTTTGAGCTAGTTGTAACCGTATTAACGCTTCGGTAAATTGATTGTGGAATTTTAACTTGTTTGTTATTTTGCTTTGGTTCAGCTTTTTGATTATTTACTTTATTAGGCAAAATAATTATAGCTCCATCTTTATTGGAAGGAAGTAAAGTTGTACCCTCAATAATTTTACTTTGGGCATTTAGGCCAAGCGAACAACAAAGGGTGCATGTGATTAAAACTAACTTGCTCATAAAAAATTACTTTAAAGGGAGCTTTCCATATCTATAACGAATTTTTTTATCGAATTAATATGTTTGTCCCCATAATTATTTTCAAATTTACTGTTAATATCTAATGCAAGCAGGTTTTTAGCCATATCCAAAGCAGTAAAATGCCTTAAATTCCCTACATCAAGGGGTGAAATTCCGCCACTTAGTATAAATGGAAGGTTGATAGTTGCATTTTCAAAAACGTTCCAATTAAATTTTTTACCTGTGCCGCCATAAGTTTCATGCTTAGTATCAAACAAAAAAGCATGAACAAATGGTTCGTAGGGCTGCATTACTTGGTTAAGGTTTATATCATCATTTACCCCAATTGCCTTTATAGTAAAAAAATATTCTGAAATTTTACTGCAAAATTCTGGAGTTTCATCACCATGCAATTGAATGGCATTTAGTTTACACTCGCCTGCAATTTGTTTTACAGTTTCAACTTGTTCATTTACAAAAACACCAACTTTTTTAATGCTCGATGGTATGTTAGCTATTTGATTATTGGTGAGATGTGGGGTTACAAAACGTTTACTTTTATCATAAAAAATGAAGCCACAAAAATCAATTCCAATATCTATTAATTGGTTTACTTGAGGCAGCAAAGTCATACCACAAACCTTAATTAATGGTTTGTTTTTAGAGTTGCTTACTAATTGATTTATGTTTAGCATTTTAAGCATTTAGCTCCGTTAACAAATGATTTAATTGTTGTTGGGGTTGTGGATGTTTCATAAAAGCTTCTCCCATTAAAAAACCTTTAAACCCTGCAGCTTGCAACTTTTGTATACTTTGTGTAGCAGATAAACCACTTTCTGAAATTGGTATTTTATTGGAAGGAATTAATGGCAGTAATCTTAAAGATGTATTAATATCTACTTCAAATGTTTTAAGGCTTCTGTTGTTTACGCCTACCACATCAACTTGGTTACAAATATGATTTAACTCATTTTCATTGTGTATTTCAAGTAACACTTCGAGCCCAATTTCTTTTGCATAAGCTGCATATTCTTGCACTTGTTGAACAGAAAGACTTGCTGCAATTAATAATATTACATCGGCACCTAATGCTTTAGTTTCAGGAATTTGATAGTCATCAACAATAAAATCTTTTCTTAAAATAGGTATGCTTAAGTGAGGCCTAGCTAATAACAAATCACTATCACTACCTTTAAAAAAAGATGTTTCAGTGAGTATTGAAATTGCAGCTGCACCAACATTTTGATAGCCTGTTGTAACTTCAACCACATTTGCGGCATCATTAATTACACCTTTTGATGGAGATGCTTTTTTGAACTCGCTAATAACTGCAAACTTTTTTGCAAGTAAATTTTTTGTTATAGACAAAGCAGGTTTATAAAATGCAGCTATATCTTTAAATGCAGTAATGGGTTGCTGCCTTTTTAGTTGAGCTACTTGCTGCAGTCGGTTTTCATTTATTTGTTCTAAAATATTTTTCATTTTTGATTATTCTTTACCCATAAATTAATAGTGTTTTAAAACAGTTGAAATTTTTACTATAAGCTTATGATTTAAGTTAAAAGCATACAAATAAATTAATAAGCTATAACTTCAAATTCTGTTCTACGATTTTTACTTCTGCCTGTTTCAGTTGCATTAGAGTCTAATGGTTTTGTATCTCCAAAACCTTTGTATTGCAATCTTGTGATATCAATATTTTTTGACACCAAATAATCAACAACTGCTTTTGCTCTATTATTACTCAATAATAAATTATCAGCTGGTTTGCCAACATTATCTGTATGTCCTTTAATTAAAATTTTTAAGCTAAGGTTTTGTTGCATTAGTTCAACTAATTTATCTAGCTCGGCTAAGCTATTAGATAACAATTCAAAAGAATTTGTTTTAAATACAACATGTTTAAAAATGATGTTTTTATTTACTGCAATGGGCTGTAATGCAATATTTTTTGTGTAAGTACTATCGGGTTTTTCTTGACTTAATTCATAAACATCGCTATAAAACAAATAATCTTTTCTGTTCACTATAAAGGTATAATCTTTACCAAAGGGTAAAGCAATGTAGTATTTTCCTTGCTCATCAGCTGTAACTTTCATAACGGTTTGTGCATTATCGTTACTAAAGAGTTCTACTGCACAAGCAATACCTTTATTAGTAATGGCATCAACAACCCTACCTTTTACAAACAATGTTTTAAGTGGCCTTAAATCTTTACGAAGCTCAAAACTATAAATATCCAAACTACCTTTAGTATCAAATCTATCACTGGCAAAATAAGCAATATTTCCAAGGCTATTGATGCATATACTGCCTTCGTCGCTAATGGTGTTTATAGGATATCCAAGGTTTAAAGGCTTCATCCAATTGCCTAACAAATCTTTACGAATTAAAAATAAATCAGTTCCTCCATAGCCCTCATGTCCATTACTAGTAAAAAAAAGAGTTTGATTATCAGCACAAATAAATGGATATAAATCATCTCCATTAGAGTTTACAACTGCACCCATATTTACAGCTTTTCCAAATTTTCCGTTGGGTTGTTTGGTGCAAAAATATAAATCTCTTCCGCCAAAACCACCTTGTCTGTCACTTGTAAAATATAAGGTTCTGTTATCTGGGCTAAGACTTGGAGCAGTTTCCCAATAACCTGTATTTACGTTGGCTCCTAAATTTTCAGGTTCGCTCCAACCATTTTTTGTTTTATAAGCAATGTATAAATCAAAATTACCAAAACCTTTTTCATTACCATAATTTGCAGCAAAAACAATAAATTCTCCATCGCTCGAAACGGATAAAGCTCCTTTATAAGGATGATCATTTAAAGTACCTTCAACTTCTTGTGCTAAATAAAAGCTATTGCCAATCATATTACTTTTAAAGAAATCTTCACGACCTCCACCTGTTCTTCTTGAAAATACCAATAAACTATCTGATATAGATAAAGATGGGTAATACTCTGCATTTTTAGTATTAATGCTATCGCCAAGATTAATTGGATTAAAAGTGTAATTTACATTCGAGTACTTTTTATTATAGTCAATTGCAAATTCATAATTCCTTTTTCGAGCATAAGCAGCTTTGATACTTTTTTCACTCAACCCTTCTATAGCTAAAAAATCTTGTACACTTTTTAAAGCTTCTTGAAACTTTCCCAAGCCTGCTTGACTAGTTGAAAAAGAAAGCAGAAATGTTTTTGTATTAATGCTATCTAAAGCAAAAGCTTTTAGATATGATTGTTCTGATAAATCATATTGTTGCAGTTGCTGTTGTACGCCAGCTAAACTTAAATATGCTGCCACATAATTGGGATTAATTTTTATAGCTTCTTCAAAAAATGGGATAGCCTGCTTCAGCAAGCCATTATCTATTTGCTCCTGAGCTAAATTAAATTGCTCCTCAGCTTTTGCAAGCATTTTGCTACTGCCTTTTTTTTGAGCACTACAGGCAGTTAAACAAAATAATGTAATAGTTAATATATAATTTCTTAAAATCATTTAAACATAATTAGTTACTAGTTAAAACCAATTTTTCATATTCAATTAGTGCATCAACTAAAATAGTATTTTCAATTTCTGTACCAATCGTTATTCTAATACAATCTTCACAAAGTTGTACTTTATTACGGTTTCTTAACACAATTCCTTGCTGTATTAAATAATCGAATATTTGTTGTGACTGTTTAAATTTAACTAATAAAAAATTGGCATCGCTTGGATATACCTTTTCCACCAACATGCTAGTTTCTAAAACTTTTTGCAAGGCATTTCTCATGGCAACAAGTTCATTAATCATTCCATTTACTTGCCCTACTTCGTCTAATGCTTGAGCCACCAATGTTTGTGTTGCTTGGTTTATATTGTAAGGAGGTTTTACTTTATTCATTACTTCAACAATGGCTTCACTTGCAAAACACATACCTAGTCTTAAGCCAGCCAAACCCCAAGCTTTACTAAGCGTTTGCATGACAACCAAATTTGGATAATCAGTTAAATCTTTAATAAAAGACTGTTGCTTGCTAAAATTTATATATGCTTCATCAACTACTACAATTCCATTAAAATTATTGAGTACCATTAAAATATCTTCCCTTTTTAAGTTATTGCCAGTAGGATTATTTGGGCTGCATAGCCAAATAATTTTTGTATGAGCATCTACTAAATTTTCTAGATGAATTAAATCAAGCTGAAAATCAGGTGTTAAAATAGCTTTTTTAATAGCTACGTCATTGATATTTGCACTCACTTCGTACATGCCATAAGTAGGGGGACAAATAATTACATTATCCATATTTGGCACACAAAAGCAACGATACAAAACATCAATACATTCATCACTACCATTACCTATAAAAATTTTATTAGTCTCAATTTTTTTTATAAAAGCTATTTTTTGCTTTACAATAGATTGATGAGGATCTGGATATCTATTATACCATTTTGTGAGTGGCGAACCCAAGCTGTTTTCGTTAGCATCCAAAAAAACTTTAGCATCCCCTGTAAACTCATCTCTTGCAGATGAATATGGAACTAACTTTTTTATATTTTCTCTTAAAATATCATTTAAATTAAACATGTTGCAAAAATAACAAAGCCCTGCACATGCAGGGCTTTGAATATGGTAATTAATTACTAAAATTAATTGATACTAAAATACATTGTAAGCAAAACTTACATAGTATAAACCACCAACTGCTGGGCTACCAAAACCAGTTCTAAAATAATTATTCATGATGTTAGTACCACCAACTTTTAATAAAGATTTTAATTTAGGCAATTTATAGCTAACCATTGCATCGATAGTTGTAAAACCTGGCATGTTGCTAGTACCAAAAGTACCTTCATAGTACATACCTTCTTGAGTACGAACCATAACATTAAAGCCATAACGCTTGTCAGTTAAAAATCCATTGTTACCAAAACCAAAGTTTGCTCTGTATTTAGGTGTATTAAAGTAAGAAACGAAATTTGTAGGAACTGCACCAATTTCATCGCTATACACGTTAGCTGTTGCAAAGAAATTATTTGGCATTTGATATTCTAAACCTAAGCCCCAACCTTTTGTTGTAACATCTTGTTTAAGATTTGTAGAAATGCTATATGCTGTTCTGTTAGCACCTAACAAATTAGCAATGTTACCACCAGCAGGTTGTAATACAACTACACCACCAATAAAATCTTTGTATGTACCTTGATAGTAATAAGCATCAATTAATAATTTTTTTCCAATTAACCCTTTGTAACCAAATTCAATGCTGGTCATACTTTCTGGTCTAAATTGCTCAAAGTTTTGTCTTTGTAAACTTGGAGCAGCAGCAGCCAAAGCAATACCTGCTTGAGTTGGTGTTGGAGCAGCTGGATTACCACCTTGAGAAATTACACTAGTTACAAAAGCAGTTCCAAAAGCTTGTACACTTTGTAAAGTGTATGCTGGATTACCACCAAAGTTGTAATAATCTCTTAACTGAGGTAAACCACCCATTAATCTTGTACCACCACTAACTTCTAAGTTAATCCATTGGTTTTGTGTAGATGGAAAACGATAAGCAGTTTGATATGAAGCTCTAACATTATGATCTTGTGCTAATTTTACAACAGCAGAAAATCTTGGAGTAAATCTTCCTTCAAAGTTTGTATTTTTATCGTATCTACCACTTGCAGTGATTTTTAATCTGTCACCAAAAAATTTATGTGATAATTGAGCGTAAGCACCAATTTCGTTTATGCTTATTGGAGCAGCACTATCAGCAAACAATGTACCCTGAGAGTTTAAAGTAAAAGTTCTTGCATTACCACCAATCAAGAAATCAGTTTTATCTTTATTTAAACCAATTAATTCAGAAAGATTCCATTGACCATTAATTTCAGACAATGTTGATTTATCAAGGAATTGACCACCATTTGTTTTAGCACCAATTGGTCTGTTTACAATTGCTTGGAACAAAGAATTTCCACCAATAAAACCTGTTGGACGTCCTTGGTCAGCAAATTGTCTTGCACCATTATGAGCAGTAGCATCTGCAGCACCTAAGCTACGTGCATTTGCATAAGCACTCATATATTGTGGGTACCAAGTTGTACTTGGTTTCCAAGCCTCATTAAATAAACGAGTTGCAATTGTAGCATTAAATGAGTTTCCGCTATTTTCCTCAGTTCTATAAGCTCTTAAAACCCAGTTTTTAGATTTCAATTCCAATTTGTATTGAGCCATTACTAAGTTTTTCAAACTATATCTATCACTTCCAGTATATACAGTATTACCAGTTCCAAAATAAGCTGCACCAATTGCAGTTAATTTGTCTGTGATTTTGTAATGTAAAGCACCACTTAATTTTACATTAACAGTAGTTGGATCGATTACATCAGATTCTAAATAACCAGTACGGCTAACATTTTGATTATTAAAGTAATTTCTTGATGGAGCTGAGCCATATAAAATAGGTGCAAATGGTTGTAAGCTAGCAGGCAACAAACCTGTATAAGCAGCTAAAGATAAACCTGCAGCAGCAGCATCTAATGTACCCAATGGTGCACCACCTGCAGCAGCAGCAGCTCTTACACTATTTGCAATGCTACTCATATTTTGTCTTGTTTCGTCACCATAAAAGTTTACTCCATCATAATCAGGATCACTCATTCTTGAACCACCACCTGGTTTAACCTGACCATTAGGTGTACCTGTTAATCTAGAGTAGTTTGTAGCATCAGTAGCTACCCAATCTTTTGCTTGAATTAACTGAGCTCCAATTTTGTAAGCCCATTTATCGTTCATTTTCTTTGCATAACGAACTGTCCAATCAAAAAATGGCGACATATCTCTTTGGAAATTGTCTACATGGTTAACACCAAATTTTGTTTGAAAACTTAAACCTTGGTATTTAAAAGGATCTTTACCATTTATAATTACAGTTCCATTCATACCACCTGGTCCATACAATGCTGAAGATGCACCTGGCAAAAGCTCCATGCTTTCTACATCTAACTCAGTTAAACCTACAATACTACCAACTGCAAAGTTTAAACCTGGTGCTTGGTTATCCATACCATCTACAATTTGAGTTAAACGCAAATTACCACTACTGTTAAAACCACGTGTACCAACACTTCTAAAAGTTAATGATGCACTTACAACATCCACACCTTTAAGGTTTGTAAGCATGTCGTAATAGTTAACTGCTGGCGTATTTCTTATTGCAGCAGCTGATACTCTTTCAATAGTTACAGGAGATTCTAAAACACGCTCTGCAACACGTGATGCAGAAACAGTAACCTCAGTACCTAACGCATAAGTAACATCAAGTTCAACATTTAATTCGGCACCTGTGTAATTTACTTCTTTAGAAGTGTAACCAACAGAGCTAAATACTAATGTGAATGGTGGTTTTTGAGATGTAGTAAATTTAAAATTACCTTTATCGTCTGTATAAGTTCCAGACACACCACCTTTAATAGTTACCGATACAGCAGAAATTGCTTCTTTACTTTTTGTAGTTTTCACACTACCTTTTACAGTTGTTTGGGCATTTGCAATCGTTACATTAAACAACGCTCCAAAAACTAAAAGAATACTTAAAAGTTTTCTCATTTTTAACAAAATTTTTTAATTATAAATACAAATAAACACATGTTAAACAACTTTTAAAAATTTTATTTAACATTTTATTGCAAAACATTTAATTTTTTTACGATTTTGCAGGCCTTTCCTACAACAAAACTTTAAAAAAAATGTTCAACTTTCCTAATCAAACTAAATTTTACAGTGGTAAAGTAAGAGACGTTTACAGCATTAAAGATGATATTTTAGTAATGGTTGCAACTGATAGAATAAGTGCTTTTGATGTGATTTTGCCTAAACCTATTCCATTTAAAGGCCAAGTTTTAAATCAAATTGCCGCTTATATGCTGCAAGCAACATCAGATATTTGTCCAAACTGGTTAATTACTACTCCAGCCCCAAATGTTAGTATTGGCAAAAAATGTGTTCCTTTTAAAATAGAAATGGTTGTTCGTGGAAATTTAACTGGTCATGCTTGGAGAACTTACCAATCTGGACAAAGAATTTTATGTGGTATTTCGTTGCCCGAAGGTTTAAAAGAAAATGATTTTTTTACACATCCAATAATTACACCATCTACCAAAGCAAGTGAAGGACACGACGAAGACATTAGCAAAGAAGAAATTATTGAACAAGGTTTAGCAAGTGCCACTGAATGGGAATTACTCGAAAAATATAGCTTACAGTTATTTGAACGTGGTAAAGAATTGGCTGCCAAACAAGGTCTAATACTTGTTGATACAAAATATGAATTTGGTAAAATTGGCGATGAAATTTATCTGATGGATGAAATTCATACGCCAGATTCTTCTAGATATTTTTTTGCAGATGGTTTTGAAGAAAGACAACAACTAGGAGAACGACAAAAGCAATTAAGCAAAGAATTTGTACGTGAGTGGCTAATTGCCAACAACTTTATGGGCAAAGAAAATCAAGTTGTACCTGAAATGACTGATGAATGGATAAATACCATAAGCCAACGATATATTGAATTATATGAAATTTTAATAGGCAAGAAATTTGAACCCCAAAAACTTTCGGATGAAACTATATTTAACAACACTTTATTAGCATTAAAGCACTTTTAATTTAATAGCAGTACTTCATTGTAAGTGAGTTTATTTGTGAATTACAAATTCAGATGGTTAATACAAAATAAAAAATTCTATAAATAATCATGTGATGTATTTATTAGTAATTAATAGTATTGCTATGATAACCTTAATCAGTACTTATTGATTGTTTACTCAATTATAGTAGTAATCCTAGTTCAATGCAATAACAATTTGTTGCACTTATAAATAATAATTACCATCCATACTATTTTAATCTTAAAAAAGTATGGAGCAATAAACTTTTTTGTCAGCCAATTGTCATAAGTTATCTGTCATGTGCGTTACATAAAATACCGCTTATAACAGATTTAAACTAAAAAAAAGAAATTCAACCAATTTCGCAACAATTTTGAACAAAGAATAACATGAAGAAAATAGCAATTTTACTTACAATCAGTATCTTATCCATTTCAAGTTTTGCTCAAATGCCAGGTGGTATGAGACCAGGTGGAGCAAGAGGTTTTGGTGGGAGCATGAATATTGGTAAATTTTATGGAAAATTAATTGATGCCAAAACTAATAAACCAATTGGTGGTGTTACTATTCAATTAAAAGGAAACAAATTTGATACTATTACCAAACAAATGAAAGAAGTTGTTTTAAAAACTTTGCTAACGCAAGATAATGGTGACTTTAGCTTAGAAGATTTACCAGTTTTTGGAAACTTTAAATTTAAAGCTACGTTTATTGGCTATAAACCTTTAGAAAAAGTTTTAACTTTTGGCATTAAATTCCCAACAGGTGGTGGTGCTCCAGATGCTAGTGCTATGCAAAATATGATGGCTCAAGCAGATAAAGATTTGGGCAATTTAAAAATGGAGCAAGATGCTAGTGACCTTGGTAATGTTACAGTTACAAGTGCTAAACCTCAGTTTGAAATGGGTATTGATAGAAAGGTATTTAATGTAGATAAAAACATGGTTAGCCAAGGACAAACCGCTACTGAAATTATGAGAAACATTCCATCGTTAGCTGTTGATATCGATGGTAATGTAACTTTAAGAAACGCAGCACCAACAATTTTTGTAGATGGAAGACCAACTACTTTAACATTAGATCAAATCCCTGCTGATATTGTAGATAAAGTTGAATTGATTACAAACCCTGGTGCAAAATTTGATGCTAGTGGTGGCAACGCAGGAATTTTAAATGTGGTGCTTAAAAAAAATAAAAAAAGTGGCTACAATGGTGGCATAAGAGCTGGCTTAGACAGTCGTGCAAGATTTAATTTGGGTGGAGATATCAATGTTCGCCAAAATAAAATTAATACTTTTTTTAGTGGCAATTATGGTCAAAGAAAATCATTGAGCTGGAATGAAACAACAAGAGACAATGTAATTACTCCTAAAAGCAATATTTTCAACAACACTGAAAGTGTAAACGATGGTTATTTTGCATTTTTAAGAGGTGGGTTTGACTATTTTGTTGATAACAGAAATACTATTTCGTTCACAGGGAATTATACAAGAGGCAATTTCGAAACTAATTTAGATCAAAGAATTGATAGTACTATTAACAACGTATTTACATCGTACCAAAGCGTAAAAACCAATTCTGAACAACAATTTAAAAACTATGGTGGTCAGGTTTCTTACAAACACAATTTTGCAAAAACTGGTCACAACATTGGTGCTGATATAAATTATAACAGCTCTACCAATAGCGGTTTTAATAATATTAATACAAATTTTTATAACCCAAACAATACCATAAAGCGTACACCATTTTCACAACGTAGTATAAATGCAGGTGAAAACAAGTTTTTTACAGCTCAAATAGATTATGAAAATCCTATTAATGAAAACAAAAAAATAGAAGCAGGTTTAAGAGCGGCAATTAGAGATTTTAGAAACGATAACGACCAAGCATTTTTAGATCCTGCCACAAACACGTTTATTACTGTACCTGCTATAAGCAATAAATTTAAATTTAATGATCAAGTATATGCTGCCTACACCACCTATAGTTTTAAAACTAAAAAATGGAATTTTCAATTAGGATTAAGAGTAGAAAGCAGTAATTACACAGGAACTTTATTAAGTAAAAAATCTGGAGCCGATTCACTGAGTTTTCAAGTTAATTTCCCATTAAGCTTATTCCCAAGTGCATTCATTACTAATAAATTAAATGATAAAGAAGACATTCAAATTAACTATAGCAGAAGAATTAATCGTCCAAATTTCTTTCAGTTAATGCCGTTCCCAGATTATAGTGATCCGCAAAATATTAATATTGGCAACCCTGGTATTAATCCAGAGTTTACGCATAGCTTTGAGCTAAATTATAATAATGCTTATAAAAAAGGAGCAAATTTCTTAGTATCTACCTTCTTTAAGCATACCAATAACTTAATTACTCGTTTTATTTATAGAGATAAAAATGAATTGTTTGCTGGCGATACAGCATTTTTCTCCACCTTTATTAATGCCAACACAGCAACAACAATTGGCATTGAATTAACTAATAGAATGGCTGTAACTAAATGGTGGGATGCAACAGTAAATGTTAACATATTTAACTCTCAGATAAACGATAAAACCCTAAACTTAACCAACAGTTTAGTTAGCTGGTTTGCCAAAACTAATAATACTTTTAAACTTGGAAAAGGTTGGAGCTTTCAACTAAGTGGCGACTATTTTGCTAAAACTGTTTTACCACAAAATAGTGGTGGGGGTGGTGGAAGAGGTGGTTTTGGTGGCGGCGGTGGAATGATGTTTGGTGGCGGCGGACCACAAACCTCTGCTCAAGGATTTATTTTGCCAAGATGGAGTGTAGATTTAGGTTTACGTAAAGATTGGACATTAAAAGATGGCAAAAGCATGAGTTTAAACTTTAGCATGAATGATATTTTTAGAACTCAAATATTTAATACTTATTCTGAACAAACTGGATTATTTATGCAAGAAGCATCTCGTTTAAGAGATCCACAAATTGTAAGAGTAAACTTTAGCTACAGATTTGGCAAGTTTGATGTAAGCTTATTTAAACGTAAAAATACAAAAGCAGATCAAAGTGGTGGTATGGATATGATGGGTAGCGGCAATTAAAATTATATAAAGACCAATAGCAAAGGGCTGTTTCAAATATTTGAAACAGCCCTTTGCTATTATAATAAAATCAAACTAAATTTTTTCTAACGCTTGTTTAAAATCAGCAATTATATCTTCTATATTTTCGATACCTACACTAATTCTTATTAAACCATCGGTGATTCCAAATTTTAGTCTTTCTTCTTTCGGAACACTCACATGAGTCATACTTGCAGGGTGAGATACTAATGTATCCACTGTACCTAATGATACTGCCCTTACACACATTTCCAAAGCATTTAAAAAACTTATTCCAGCGTTTAATCCACCTTTCAGCTCCACACTCATCATTGGCCCTGGATGTAACATTTGTTTTTGAGAAACTTTAAAATCAGGATGAGATGCTAAACCATTATAGTTTACTTTTTCTATTGCAGGATGTTCATTTAAATATTGTGCTAACAACATAGCATTGCTGCAATGTTGTTTCATTCGAACCTCTAAAGTTTTCATTCCATTAATTAACAAAAAAGCATCAAATGGATTAGAATTACCACCCAAAAGTGCATGCCATTTCCAAACTTTGGTTTTCATTTGCTGAATATCTTTTCCTAATAAAACTCCACCAATAGCCGTTCCATGCCCATTTAAAAACTTTGTTGTACTATGAAAAACATAATCAACATTGTACTTAAATGGTTGTTGCAAATAAGGTGTTGCAAAGGTGTTATCAACTGTTACAATAGCATTAAAACGTTTTGCAATATTGGCCACCTCTTCAATGTCAACACATTGAATGGTTGGATTAGCAGGTGTTTCGATATGCACTAGTTTAATGTTAGGATTATTGATAAATGCATTTTCAACAGCATTAGTATTTCTCATATCAACTAATTCTACATTAATACCTGTATCGTGCAGTACTTTATGCATTAACTCGTAAGTGCCACCATATAAGCTATAATGAGACAATATTGTGTCGCCAGTTTTAACGCAACTTAAAAACATGGTTGCCATGGCAGCTTGTCCACTACTATGTAATAAAGCTTTCAGTTGTAAAGCATTTCCTTCCTCATCTTTTAAGCCAAAAGCTTCTAAAGCTGCAATTGTTTCTTCTGCTGCTTTAAATGTTGGATTTCCCCACCGGCTATAAATATTTTCTTTATCAATACTAGTAAACCTCTCCATACCTTCTTGTGTGGTATTAAAAGTAAAAGTACTAGTGGCATATATTGGCGTTAAGTGAGCATCATTAGCATTCTTGTGATTGGCTGAATGAATTGCTGTTGAACTTAATCCTTTGTATTGTTTTTTCATTTATTTATTCTGATACTTTAAGCGTTCAAGATAAGAGTTTAGATATCAACTCCAGCAAATGATATTATTTACACATGCATTTAAACTAAAAAATACCGATTAGCTAGCAAATAATTATTTACTAAGAAAACTTGCTAATTTTTCAAAAGTAATTTTTTGAATTACAGCTTTTCCTATTTTTTGCAACAAAATAAAATGTACAGCATCTTCATCTGTTTTTTTATCGTGCTGCAATATTTTCATTGCTTTTTTAGGATTAAATGATGCATAAGTTGGCAATTGATACTGAGCTAATGTATTTACAACTTCTTGCGTTTTTTTAAAACCAATTTCTTGAAATGATAGTTCACAAGCATAAGTCATACCAATACTTATGGCTTCACCATGACTTAAATCGTATTGATTTTCTAAAGCATGCCCCAGTGTGTGGCCAAAATTTAGCAATTTCCTATCGGCTTTTTCAAATTCATCTTTTTGAACAACTTTGATTTTTATAGAAGCATTAGCTTTAATGATTTGTGCCGTTGCTTTTTTATTTTTAATAAAAAAATCAATATTGTGTTGTTGAAGTGTATTAAACATAGCTGCATCTTTAATGCAAGCATGTTTAATAATTTCGGCAAAGCCATTTTGCCATTCTTTTACAGGTAAAGATGATAACAAACTATAATCATGCAATATGAAATTAGGCTGATTTATAATGCCCACCATATTTTTATATACACCTACATCTATCCCATTTTTACCACCAATACTTGCATCAACTAAACCTAATATTGATGTAGGTATAAAACCAAAAGCAAGTCCCCTCATATAAATACTAGCCACATAGCCAGTAATGTCAGTTACAACACCACCACCTACACCAATTAAAGTGGTTTGCCTGTTTGCCTTAAACTCTATTAATTGATCAATAATGGCATCTACAGTTTGCTGAATTTTAAAACTTTCACCTGCCTTTACTACAATACAGTTTTGATGTTTAAATTTCTGCTGATGTGCATTGAAAACATTTTCATCGGTAATAAAAACAACATTTTTATTACTTATAAGTTTAAATACTTCATTAAACTTTCCATCAAATAAAAACTTGGTTTTTGATTTACTGAAATTAAATGTTTGCCACATATTGCAAGTTTTAGCTATTCATTATTTTATTTTGATGATTGATGCTTTCCATGTGTACAGCATCAAAATATTTGG
Source organism: Chitinophagaceae bacterium (assembly GCA_049242865.1). Lineage (GTDB taxonomy): Bacteria > Bacteroidota > Bacteroidia > Chitinophagales > Chitinophagaceae > CAIVPM01. Next base: position 24,433 of record JBMLOR010000216.1, read on the forward strand.
TAATAAACTCTTTACTTAAGCCTAATTTCTCTGCCTTTGTAAAAGCACGTTCTAAAATACTATTCCATCTATTTGTTTGTAAAATAGTTATGTTGTTATCTTTTTTATATTGACCTATTTGATCAGCAACTTTCATTCTCGTGCCTAATATTTGCATCAACTCATCATCTAGCTGATTAATTTGCTGACGCATTTTTTCCATAGCACTATGTAATTCTTCATTGTCAATATCTTCTTTACGCCAAATAATATTGCTCAGCATATTACCTAGTACTTCTGGTGTAATTTGCTGTTTAGCATCGCTCCAAGCATTATCTGGGTCAATATGACTTTCAATCATTAAACCATCAAAATCAAGGTCTATAGCTTTTTGAGATACATCTTGCAAAATATCTCTTCTTCCTGAAATATGTGAAGGGTCGCAAACTATTGGCAATGTTGGGTTTCGGCGTTTCATTTCAATAGCCAAATGCCACATAGGAGCATTTCGATACTCTGTGTTTCCATAGCTACTAAATCCTCTATGAATTAAACCAATATTAGATACACCTGCTTTTGCAATACGCTCAACAGCCCCTGTCCAAAGTTCTAAATCTGGGTTTATTGGGTTTTTAATTAATACTGGAATATCAACACCTCTTAACGCATCTGCTACTTCTTGAACACTGAATGGATTTACTGTTGTACGAGCACCAACCCATAAAACATCTACATCAAATTGTAAAGCATCTTGCACTTGTTTGCCAGTTGCAACCTCTACAGTTGTTGGCAAACCTGTTAGTTTTTTGGCCTGAGCTAGCCACGGTAAACCTTTTACGCCAATCCCTTCGAATTGACCTGGGCGTGTACGAGGTTTCCAAATACCTGCTCTTAATAAATTTATTTTTTGAGTGGCAGCTAACCTTTGAGCAGTTTGAATTAATTGTTCTTCAGTTTCTGCACTGCATGGCCCACTTATAATACCTGAACCATCGGCTGGAAAATGAAATTTTTGTTTTGTAGATTGCAGTTGTTCTGTTGTAGTCATCTTCTTCTTTTTATATATTTTAAAATTGCTATGCGGGTGTAATATTATATCATTTTTTTATTGTAAACCTATACATTTTATCTTTTTGATATACTAAATAAAAAATGGCTGCCTTTAAAGCAGCCATTTTAAATATTCAATAAAAATTATTAGCAAATTATGCTTCAAATTTTAAATCTAATCCTAAACCTCTCAGCTCATGTACCAATACATTAAAGCTTTCTGGTACACCTGCTTTTGGAATATTATCGCCTTTTACAATAGCCTCATAGGTTTTTGCACGGCCAATAATATCATCAGATTTTAAGGTTAATAATTCTTGTAAAATGTTGGCAGCACCATAAGCTTCAAGTGCCCAAACCTCCATTTCACCAAATCTTTGACCACCAAACTGTGCTTTACCACCTAAAGGTTGTTGAGTAATTAAGCTATATGGCCCAATACTACGAGCATGCATTTTATCATCAACCATGTGGTGAAGTTTAATTACATAAATTACACCTACAGTTGCTTTTTGGTGGAATCTTTCACCTGTTTCTCCATCATACAAATAAGTATGACCATTCATTGGAATTCCAGCTTCTTTACACAAATCTTCGATTTGAGTTGTACTAGCACCATCAAATATTGGAGTGGCAAATTTCTTACCCAATTTCAAACCAGTCCAGCCTAAAATGGTTTCATAAATTTGTCCAAGGTTCATCCTACTTGGTACCCCTAATGGATTTAAAACAATATCTACAGGTGTTCCATCTTCTAAGAAAGGCATATCCTCGGCACGTGCAATTTTTGCAACGATACCTTTGTTTCCGTGACGACCCGCCATTTTATCACCCACTTTCAACTTACGTTTTACAGCAAGATAAACTTTAGCTAATTTTAATACACCAGCTGGTA
>JBMLOR010000217.1:0-17562 GCA_049242865.1 Chitinophagaceae bacterium
TTTTCTTCGCAGGATTTCCCACATAAACTCCTGCTTCTGTTATATTTTTTGTTACTACAGCACCTGCACCAATTACTACATTGTCGCAAATACTTACTGGTAAAATTGTGGCATTACTACCTATGCTTACATTGTTGCCAATGGCTGTTTTTTTCCAAAGTTGTTTATTTCCTCTAGCGGGCTTGCCTGTTGCAAAAGTATCGTTTATAAACATTACTCCATGTCCTACAAAACAATCATCGCCTATGGTTACTAATTCACAAATAAAGCTATGCGATTGTATTCTACAGTTTTTTCCTATAACCACATCTTTTTGTATTTCTACAAACGGGCCAACAAACGAATTTTCACCAATTGTACATCCATACAAATTTACAGGTTGCACAATGGTTACATTTTGGTCAAACTTTACATCTATAACGCCAATATGTTTTTCAGTAAACTTCACACAAAAGGTTTTCACACAAAATAACTAAGAATACAAAGAGTACAAAGGAATTATATGGAGACATTTAATTTAAATTTTCCTCAATATATTTTCAATACACGCTACTGTTTTTAAACCATCGTACATATCTACATGCAAAGTGGCATTGTTTTGTAAAACATCAACCACATTCTCATACACCTTATCATGATTGCTCATGCTGCCTGTATAGCTGCCATAATTATTTGCCTTATTTAAAACATTAACATTTGGCAAGGCATAGTCTTTGATTTGTTGGTATTCTATATTGTTTAAATACTCTCCTCCAACTTTCACAGTTCCATTTTCTGCAAAAATGGTGATGCTGCCTTCCATATTTTTTGCAAATGCATTTATAGTAAAATTAAAATTGCCTATGGCTTGGTTTTGGAATTTTACTAGGCAAGATATATTATCGTTAAACTCAATTTGGTTATTGGTTTTAAAGCCAACCGATTTTATTATTTCTACATCTCCTAAAAGCCAAATTACTAAGTCTATAAAATGACTAAATTGTGTATATAAAATTCCCCCATCTTTTTCTAATTTTCCTTTCCAAGTTGAATTGTTATAGTATCTACTATCTCTATTCCAAAAACAATTGAGTTGCACATTAATAATGCTGCCTAATACATTTGCATTTAACAACTTTTTTAACTCTATTACTGGCGGATTGTAGCGATTTTGTTTTACTACAAATAGTTTTTTATTGGCTTTTACAGCAGTTTCGATCATTGCATTACAATCGATACTTTGTAAAGCCATTGGCTTTTCACATATTACATGAAAGCCTGCTTGTAAAGCTTTTTGGGTTTGAGGGGAATGTAAGTAATTTGGAGTACAAATTACAATAACGTGAGCTTGGGTGTTGCTTAAAAGCTCATCATAGCTGTTGTAGTATGTGCAATTATATTGGTTTGCGAAGTTGGTTGCTTTGTATATGTCAATGTCATAAACACTATCTAATACACCAAAATGCTGTATATGTTTTGCGTGCCTTTGTGCAATTGCCCCACAACCAACAATACTAAATACAATTTTTTGCAAGAAAAATTATTTAGTAGCATTTAAAATAGCCACAACTACTGCAGCTAACCCTGTTATTGAACTTGCAATACCAATGGTTTCAGCAGTTGTAAGTTTTTTACCCAAATTTTGTGATTGCATGGGCACCAAAATTTCGCTACCCTCCTCTACTTTTGGGTAGGTTTTAAAAAACAAAAACTTCTTTGTTTTCACAGCTACACCATTAGGTTGTAAAACAATTACTTTGCGTTTTAAGGCTTTATCTGTGTAACCCCCTGCACGTTCTATATAATACTTTAAATCTTCTCCCTCCACAAATACCACTTCTGTAGGAAACAATACTTCGCCAGTAACTTTAATTTCACGTTTTTTATTGGGTATGGTCAGTATATCTCCTTCTTGTAAATAAATATTCTCTAAACTGTTTTCGTTGGCTACAATATCGTTTACATTTATACCAATTTTTATAGTTTTAATAAACAAGTCGCTAGATTTTAAACCAGATGAGTCTTTACCTTGCTGAAGTAGCCTCTTTGAATATACACTGTTAGTATCTTTCAATAATTCAGATTTATTGATTCGTGTAATATATGCTCCTTTTAAAAAAGCAGTATTGGTAAAACCTCCTGTACGTTTTAGTAAATCGCTAACGCGTTCGTTTTTCGATTTTAAAATATAGGTTGATGGATATAATACCTCCCCTTCTACACGAACATATTTTTGGTCTTTATAGCTAATTTTTGTTCTAATCGTTATAATATCGTAAGGGTGCAGCTCAATGTCATTGGCCTCTAGGTCTAACTCTTTTTGACTAGAAATGGTAACTATATTGGCCAATTGATAACTTGAATCTTCTTTGTCTTTATTTAATCTTCTTGCCACTTCAATTTTATCTAAACTAGCACCTTCAGTAAAACCACCTGCTGCAAAAATTACATCTTTTAATCGTTGGTTTTTGTAAAATGGATATTGACCAGGATTTTTAACCTGACCATTGATTGTAACAATAAAATCTTCTGTAAAATCTTTTGCAACACCAATAGTTACTTCATCATTCTTTTCTAGGGCAATATCAACTTGAGTACCTTTAATTATCTGTAATGGATTGAAGGGGATGATTGTTTTTGTAAAATCTTCATTTAGCCTTATTATCGAACCTCTTTGTGTAAAAGCTTCAGGTTTTAAGCCATCGGCATTTGCAATTAGTTTACTTAAGGTTAAGCCTTGTATATAAGCAAAATCACCAGGCCTGTATACAGCACCTTTTATGGTAATTTTATTAGCAAAACGATCAATGATTTTTTCTACTTCAATAACATCACCATTTTGTGGTTTATAGGTATAAAAATTGGCTTTAGGTACATCAACAATTTGTTTTTCTTTTCCTGTGTTTTGAATAATGTGTAAAGCCGATGTGTAAGCAATTGGTGTAAAGCCCCCTGCATAGGTTATTAAATCTTGTAAACTTTCATTGGGCAATATTTCAAAAACTGCTGGTTTGCGAATTTCACCACTCAATGTAATTTGGTTTTGTGCTGTTGGAATACGAATTACATCTCTATCCATAAGTCTTACATCACTTGTTTGATTGCCTTTCATTAAAAAATTATAAGCATCAAATTTTTCAATAACTCTACTATTTCTTATCACTTCAATAGTGCGTAAACTTCCTTTTTCATTTGGCCCTCCAGCAGCATATAATGCATGAAACAAAGTGGCTAAAGACGATAAAGTAAATGTTCCTACTTTATTGGCTTCACCAATTACAGTTACTTTAATGCTTCTTATTTTACCTACACTAATGTTTACTGTAGATTGTCCACTAGCAATTGATGAATAGCCATTGCCAATCATTTTATCTTTAATTTTTTTTGTAGCTTGCTCTACAGTTAACCCACTTACATTAATCATACCTACATAAGGCAAGGTTATAAATCCTTCGGGGCTAACTTGCAATTTTTGATTTACTTCTTGGTATCCATACACATCAACATTTATTTCGTCATCTGGGCCAATAACATAATTTTTTGGGGTTGGAATTCTTAAATTTGGCTCGAAGGTGATGTTTTCGTTAGTAAACAAATCTCCACCAAAAATGTAGCTCGATGGTGTTTTTGCTTTAAAATTTTTTAAATCTTTATCAAAGCCACTACTATCTACTTCTCTGCCTTCGTAAGTTTTTGGTTTTATGGGAGCATTTTTTGCATTGCTTTTATTTTGCGACAAAGCACTCATGTCTAACTTGGCCAATCTTGCTCTAAGCTTAACAATTTCACTTGCAGGAAAACCACGTTGAATGGCTAATTGTTCTGCTTGGCTTTCGCTTAATCCACTTTGTGCCAATTGCTGTTTGTATTGCACAATTTCTTCATCGGTTAGCATATCTACTTTTATTTGAGATATATCTTTTCCTTTCAGAATGTCTTGAGCTAAACTCGTTGAACCAAATAAAATTAAAATGGCTAACAAACATGCTAGCCTAAATTTTTTAAATAAAAACATGGAATAATTTGTAATTAAAACTTTTAAAAATTTAGAAGTTTTTTGTGGGTAGGTTTTTAAAAATAGTATACACAGCTTTGCTTTTTGGGAAAACAATTACCCAAAAAGTAAGTATTAAAATCATAAAATCAACATAAAAACTTTGATGCTTGCTATACCATATTTCTAGAGCTCCTTTATAGGGCGAAATTACTGTTTGATAAAACTCTTGTGGTGGTAAGGTTGATTTTGAAACCAACTCCTCTTCATCTCTAAACACAATACTACCAATACCTGTGATGCCCGGTTTACAAGCCATAATTTGATTTTGTAATTCGGGTGCGTAATAGCCAAATTGTTTTGCCACTAAAGGGCGAGGACCAACAAAGCTCATATTGCCAATAAGTACATTTAAAATTTGTGGCAATTCGTTTAGCTTCGTTATTCTTAAAAATTTACCCATTGGCAAAACCCTTGGGTCGTTGCGAGTTGTAATAGTTCCACTTCCAATGTTTGGACTATTTTTAAGCATTGTTGCAAACTTAATAATCTCAAACTTTTTTAAATACTGACCAATCCTTTCTTGGTAATAAAAAACATAATGCTCCCCTGTAGCTAGCAAGCCAATGATGATGGGCAACATAAAAGGCAATAGTATAATGATTGCTATTAGAGCAAATAATAAATCGAAAAATCTTTTTATAATTGAATACATAGTTGGGTTTTAGGTTTTAGGTATTGGGTATTAATTTTTTGAGTTAAACTGTAATACTTTTTCTCTAAAACTATTTAATCTTTTTTGTAATGTGTTTAGTTTGATTATGATTTCGTCAGCACTTATTGAAGTAGTATAATTCAAGTCTTTTGATAATAAAATTTGTGTTTCTAATTCAAAACTTGAGCCAATAGCAATTTCTAAAAACCGTGCAAAATCCACAACAGATTTTCTACTACAACCCTCTGCTATATTAGATGCAATTGAAATAGCACTTCTATTCATTTGAGAAACTAAACCAAATTTTTCGACTTGAGGGAAAGTACTTGTGATAGAATAAACTTGTTTAACTATTTCCATTGCTTCCTTCCAAACTTCAAGTTCTCTAAAATTTCTCATTTCTTTTTGGTTGTTGGGCTTTATGTTCTACTTTGGCATTAGGTTTTAGATTTAATTTTTTAATTGAGTTACTTTAGAAGTCAATAAGATTTTTTATCATAAATATTTAGATTAAATACCATATACCAAATTTTTAACACCAAATGCCCAAAACCTAACACCTAAAAAACTACATTTTACTATCCAAACTTACCCCTGTATTAATATGACTAAAAGTTGGAATTGCTTTATTTAAAATTTCTACAACTTCTGCTTTTGTAATTGATGGTTTAGCAAATAAGGCTTGCAGCTCAACAATTACATTTTGGATATTTTCAGCTTCTGGTGTTTTACCTTTTTTAATTACACCCAATGAATGGTATTTATTCAAATCATAATCTTCATCATCAGTGTAAAACTCTTCGTACAACTTTTCACCATCTGTTGCACTGGCAAAGAAATATACAGGATAATTTTTGCTGTTAAGGTTGGCTGCTTTATCACGAGCTTCAGCATCTGTAGCACACACATCAACACTTAAACCAAATATATTTAAGAATGGTGCTACAGCACTTGCAAAAGTTACAAGGTCTTTTTCTTCATCAAGTTTTGGAAAAAATATGTTGCCACTTTCGCCCAAAATACAAGCCAATAAACAAATTTGGCCACTCTCTTCAGGACTTACAAAAAACCTTTTTACATCACTTGGGCAACTCAATGGCTGTTGCTTAAACATACGCTCAATAAAGCCTGCTAATAAACTTCCATTGCTAAATGCCACATTGGCAAAACGAGCAGTTTTAATTGGCAACTCATTACTATAGCTCATTATTAAATCTTCCATCAGCTTTTTGCTAGCACCCATTACATTCACAGGATTAGCTGCCTTATCTGTACTTACACAAAAAAAGTGTTTGGGCTTATTGGCCACCAAAACATCTAGCAAACGCTTTGCATTAACCACATTATTGTTCACCATTGCCTCAATGCAAAATACATCTTTTTCGCTGCGAACGTGCTTGTGTGCAGCAAAGTTGGCAACAATATCAAAGGGTTTATTGGCATCAAAAAGTTTATAAAAAACCTCATCATTAAAATTGATAGGGTAGGTAATAAACTCTTTTGGAACAGCAATATCGTTTCTGCTTCGTATATCTCTTGTAAGTTCAGTTAAGCCATTTTCATTAACATCAACCACAATAACTTTTGCAGGATTATAACGTATTAATTGCTTAACAAACGATGATCCAATAGTGCCTGCACCACCAATAACCAAAGCACTTTTTCCTTCTATTTCTTTGGTCAATGTGCTGTGATGCGTTTGCAAATCTTGTGCAAAAAAACTCTCATTTCGTTTAGTGATGTGGGTTTTAATAAATTGTTCTATATTGAAAATCATATTTAGTAGATAGTAGTTAGTATTTAGATATTAAGATGGCTTCTCGTAAAGCATTAATCTTTTTTGTAAAATATTTAGTTCTTCAATTATTGTCTTTGTTTGCTCTTATGAAAAGTAGTTGAGAGCAGTAGCAATAATAAATTGTGTTTCTAATAAAAAAGCTTGAACCTGAAGCAATTTCAATAAATCTTGCAAACTCAATTCAAGTCTTTCTACTGCATCCTTCAGCAATGTTTGATGGAATTGATACAACACTTCTATTCACTTGGGAAACCAATCCGTATTTTTCACTTTAAGGAAATGAAATTGTAATTGAATAAACCTTTTTACAATCTCAATTGCTCCCTTCCAAACTTCAAGTTCTCTAAAATTTCTCATTTTATTCTAGCTAAAGACAAAAGACTAATTACTAGAGACTGTTCTTCACCATACTCTCAATCCCAAACTCTGTACTATAAGGTGGCACAAAGTTCAAAGTAGCATTGGTGTTTTTAGTATCAATTACGAAACTGCCAAACAAACGTTTATATAATGCTGGCTTAAATGTTTTTATAAGGCTTCGCAAAAATTTAGGTATAGCAATAAGTTTAGGCTGTTTGCCCAAAGCCTTACGTATCATTACTATCAAATCATCTGTTGAAACTGGTTTTTTGTCGCCAGGAATAAAAATGCCCTGTGCCTGCTGGTTAATGATTGTGTTTAAAACTTCAATCAAATTATCTACAAAAACCATTGTTCGCAAGTTGCCAATATTGCCAAAAGGTAAAGGATAATTTTTGTTGCATAAAGCAATTAATTTGTCCATATTACCTTTAACACCTTTGCCATACACCATTGGTGGACGAACAATGGCAACTTTAAAATTTTCATCTTGTAAAGTGGTTACTAATTGCTCTGCTTCTAACTTACTTTTACCATAAGCATCTTCTGGTGTACATTCACTTTTTTCAGTAATCAAGCCTCTGTCTTCATTACCATAAACCTTTACAGAACTAATATAAATAAAATGCTTCACCCCATCTGCCTTTGCTTTTGTGGCCAAGGTTTTGGTTATATCAACATTAATTTTAAAATACTCACTATCGTCTTTACAATTCATATCGTGAGCCTTGCCAGCTAAATGAACTATGCTATCAAATCCAGTGTAGTCAAAGGTTTTATATTTTTCATCTCTTACCGATAAAGTACTAATATCAAAACTTTCTTTATTATATTCAAGAAATCGACTGCCAATAAATCCATTAGCACCAGTAACTAGTATTTTCTTTTTCTCAAACATATTTTTGTTTCACACAAAGCAACAAAGAAAACCGAGTACACAAAGGCTTTGTTTCTTTGTAACCTTAGTGCCTTTGTGTGAAATTATTTTCTAAATAAATTATTCATCATTGGCTTTACATATTCAAACACTTTATTAGCATACTTTAAGCTTAGTTTAAACATGTTTGTTTTAATGCCATTTTCTGCACAGCCTCTTACAATTTCTTGATTCAATAAAATTCTGCTTTTAAAACTTTCATTGCTAGTGCCACCAGTTCTCATATACACCAAAGTTTCAGCAATGTATTTGTAGCTTACTTTATGAGTGTATAAAAATCGAATAAGTAATTCGTAATCAGCTGCTATTTTGTAGCCCATTTTGTAGTAGCCGTATTTTTCAAACAATTCTTTTTTGCAATAAAATGCTGGGTGTGCAGGCATATAACCTTTTGCAAACTTGCTAGGATTCCAATTTTTACTTGAATAATGACGAACAACTTTATTAAGATTTGAAGGATTTACAAAAGAAATATCACCAATTATACAATCTGTGTTGTTTTCTTGAAAAGCCTTTGCCACTTTACTGACAGCATCGTTAGTTGCTAAAAAATCATCACTATGAATTAAACCAATAATATCACCAGTTGCCATTTTGATGCCTTTGTTTAAAGCATCGTATAAGCCTTTATCACGTTCACTAACATAATTTTTTATATGAGGATATTGTTGTACAATCTCCATTGTATTATCCTTGCTTAAACCATCAACAATAATGTGTTCAATATTTGGATAGTCTTGATTAGCTACACTTTCTAAGGTTGTAGCTAAGGTTTTTGAACTATTGTATGTTATGGTGATAATGGATATTTTCATTATTAGGCTATAATCTCCAATAAACTTCAGCGTTTGCTATTGCTTGTTCTCTATTAAAAAATCCTTTTACATCAAATAAGTTTAACTGACTATTGGTAGAAATTGATTTTAAGTGATCAACAGAAAACTCTAAAAAATCATGGTGTTTAACTGCTAAAATAACTGCATCGTATTTAATGTCAGTGCTTGGCTTTTCATCAACACTAAACTTATAAGACACATTTTTTTTGTGAGCTGCAACAACAGGATCAACAATATGAACATTGATTTGATACTCTTTTAAAGCATTTACTATATCAAAAACTTTGCTATTTCTTGTATCAGGAACATTTTCTTTAAAAGCACAACCCAACAATAGAACATTGGTTTTTGCGATATTTTTTTGTTGATCAATTAAAGTTTTTAATACTTTTTCTGCAATAAATTTCCCCATTTGGTTATTTAGGCTTCTTCCTGAGTGTATAACTTGAGGTGTATAGCCCAACTGTTCTGCCTTAAATGCCAAATAATATGGATCTACACCAATACAATGGCCACCAACTAGGCCAGGCTCATAAGCCAAAAAGTTCCATTTAGTAGCTGCTGCTTTAATTACATCTCTTGTATCTATGCCTACTCTATCAAAAATTACTGCCAACTCGTTCATAAAGGCAATATTCAAATCTCTTTGTGCATTTTCGATAACTTTTGCAGCTTCTGCTACTTTTAGGCTAGGGGCTTCATAGATACCGGCTTCAATTACACTTCCATATAATGCAGAAAGTTGCTTTAATGTTTCTGGGGTGTCGCCACTTACAATTTTTAAAATTTTATGTAATGGTCTTTGTTTGTCTCCAGGGTTTATTCTTTCAGGGGAGTAACCTACAAAAAAATCTTGCTTCCATTTTAGGCCACTTACTTCTTCTAAAATAGGGATACAAACCTCCTCTGTTAAGCCTGGGTATACTGTTGATTCATAAACCACAGTCATTCCTTTCTGTAGAATTTTGCCAATGGTTGTTGAAGCACCCTGTAAAGGCTTTAAATCGGGTACATTATTTTCATCGATATCTGTTGGTACCGCAACAATTAAAACTTCACAATCTTTTAAATCATTTCCATTTGAAGTAAATGTTAAGTTTGAGTTTTTAAGTGCATCAGATCCTACTTCATCTGTATAATCAATTCCGTTATTTAATAACTTAATTTTTTCTTCACTAATATCAAATCCAACTACTTTGTATTTGGTAGCAAATAAACAAGCCAAAGGTAATCCAACATAACCTTGGCCAACAATTCCTATTTTCATTTTTTAATTTTTTATCGGGTTATTATAAAATTTTCTAAAACTAAGATATCCATTTGTGTTCTAAGAAAACAGTTCAAAGCTTCTTCTGGTGTGTTTACAATAGGTTCGTTTTCGTTGAATGATGTATTCAAAAGAATGGGTACCCCTGTTTTTTTATAAAAAGTTTCAATTAATTTGTAATACCTCGGAGAAATGGTTTTATCAACTGTTTGTAAACGTCCTGTACCGTCAACATGTGTTACAGCCGGTATCAAAGCTTTTTTATCTTCTTTTATTGGAAATACCTTTTCCATAAATGGCACTACATCAACTTTAGTAAAATAATCGGCTACATGTTCCTTAAGAATTGAAGGTGCAAAGGGACGAAAACTTTCTCTACGCTTTACTTTTAGGTTTAATAATTCTTTTGCTTTTTCGTTTCTTGGGTCTGCCAAAATTGATCTACCACCAAGTGCTCTTGGGCCAAACTCTGCTCTACCACTAAACCATCCTACAACCCCAGGCTCAATCAAAATATTAGTTACTACATCATACAATTCATCATCTTCATATTTTTTATAGGAAACATTTGTTGTTTTCAAAAAAGATTCAATTTCGTCATTACTAAATTTACTCCCTGTATAAGCGTTATAAACAGCTTCGTTACGTGGCATTTTTAATACATGATTGTACTGATACAATGCACTACCCATGCTAATTCCAGCATCATGACCTGCACTTGGTATATATATATTTTCAAAGCCCGTATTTTCTGTAAGCTTGCCATTAGCAACACTATTTTGTGCTACTCCACCAGCAATACAAACATTTTTTAAGCCAGTTCTTTGTTGTAAATGTTTTAGAATATGAAATATTAATTCTTCTGTTACTCTTTGCACAGAGGTGGCTAAATCTTTATGATATTGAGTAAGTTCTTCTTCTTTTTTTCTTACTGGTCCAAATTCTTCTACAAATTTTTGAGAATATAAGTTACCAACCTGCGGTATGTTATTTTCGTAAGACAGACCCGATTTTGAAGGCTCAACAAAATAACTATTATCCCAAGTAAATAATCCATTGGGCAAAAACTGAATTAGTTTTTTTACTTTATCAATATATTTTGGTTCTCCATAAGGAGCTAAGCCCATTACTTTGTATTCATCTCCATAATGCGGAAAACCTAAATATTGGGTAAAAGCCGTATAAAATAAACCACAACTAACAGGAAAATCAACACTATCCAACACTTCAATTTGATTTCCACGCCCTACAGCTATCATTGTTGTGCTAAAGTCGCCACTACCATCAATAGACAACAAGGCAGCTTCGTTAAATGGACTGGCAAAAAATGCAGATGCCAAATGGCTTCGATGATGTTCTATATTACATATTTTGCCCTTAATTGCTTGGTAAGAAATAGTGTCATCAATTTTTTTAAATTCTTCTTCTAAGCTTTCTACTTGTTTACTATTTTTTCTTCTTTCTAATGCTTGTACTACAGCAGAAGGGTTTTTAAGCAAATACATAAGTTTTTTAGAAAACTTTGCTTTAGGGTCTCTTCCAATGGTAATATACTCAACTTCATTTAAAGTTATTCCAGCTTCTTTTAAGCAAAACTGTATTGCTAAAATTGGAAAGCCAGCCCAGTGTTTTACTCTTGTAAATCGTTCCTCTTCTGTAGCTGCAAGCATTACACCATTCTTAAAAATGGCTGCACTACTATCGGCGTGGTAAGCATTAATTCCTAAAATGTACATTAGTTTTAATTTGTATTAAACAGTGATAAATATTTTGTTTTTATATCGTTATTATTGTAATAACTGTTGGCTAAGTCATAAGCTCCTTTTGACCAATAATTATACTCATCTTGGTTCATTTTGGCAAATAACTTTATTGCTTCATTAAACAAAGAAATATTGCTAAGTGCAATATCAAAACCTGCTTTATAAGGTTGTAAGTTTTTCCATGGGGTTTGATCACTAATAATAACTGGTTTTCCAAAACAAAGGCATTCGTAAATTGAATGTCCAAAATTTTCTCCTTTTGTAGGTAATATCAAAACATGGTTTTCTTGAATTGATTTCTGCAATATATGTGGTTCTTGTTCTTTTAAGAAACTAACTGAAATATTGCTTTTAAATGCTTCAGTTAAATTTTTACAAGTATTCCAGTAATTAAGGTCTTCTAAAACACCAACTATAGTAAATTTGATATTTGCTTCAACGTGCTGCAATGCTTCGAGTGCAAGGTGCAGGTTTTTTATAGGATGAATTCTACCAATAAAAATTAAATTTAAATAATTACTTTTTTTATCTAACACTTCATTATTTAATGTTGGTTTTGCTGGGCAATTGCCTATTTCTTGAATACTAAGGGGGTTTTTGATATTTTTTTTAATGTCGCCTACTTCAACGCTATCTGTGGCATGAAAGTGTACATTTTTAAAAAGTCCAAATGTATTTCCATAAACAAGGTATAATTTTTTTTTCAAAAACTTATACTGTATTGCACTTGGCTTCAACATCCCTCTTGGTGCCAAAATGTACTTTATATTCTCAAATTTTTTTTGGATAAGCAAAACATCTATGCTGAAATGTTTTGAGAACATGCTGTTAATGTAAATAATGTTAGGACTTACATTTTGTATTTGCTTACTAAGATTTTCTTTACTTTGATTTTGTGGTGTTGAATAATAAATGCTAATTCCGTTATTGTAATTCCATTGATTTAATGCAACATTATCGTAGGAAGTTGTTTGACCTAAATCTCTATCTGATGTATAAATAAAAATTTCAAATTCATTTGCAAATAATTCGCAAAAGTTTACTATTGATTTTATTGGGCCTCCAGCTCTAAACCCTGGACTAAACCAATCAATACAAATAAATAATTTTGTTTTAATCAAAATTTTGTTGAAGCCAATTTTCTAATACAACAATTATCCATATCTCCGACCACCTTATAGTACTCTCATTACTTAAAAAACTTTGCCAAACTTGCTTACAAAATTTTTCGTTAACAAAAGCTCTTTTTGAAAAAGAATCTATATTGCTTTCACAAAATTGTCGTAACTCATTTTTCAACCAGTGCTTCCACGGAAAGGTAAAGCCCTGCTTTTTTCGATGCACAATTTCTGGTGGCAACAAATCTCCTAAACTTTCTACCAGTAATTGTTTAGGATAATTTGGAAATTTGTAAATGTCTGGTATTTGTAAAACGTATTCTATTAACTCATGATCAAAAAAAGGCTCTCGAACCTCTAAAGATTGAGCCATACTAAACTGATCTGTATCTTTTAGTAACGTATGGTGCGTATACCCTACAAGTTCAGCAATAGAAAATTGAGAAAGGAGCGGGAAATTATTGCTAACATTTAATTCTTCAATATAATTTTTATTTTGATTTAGTAAAGATGCTATGCTTTCATTAGACATAACTTCCCTGACTAATGGATAAAAACTATTGATATCAAGATTTTTTTGTTGCAACAATTTTTTGATTCTACTAAATTTTGATGTACTTGGAATACAAATACTCCCTGCGTTTCTTAATGTTGTAGGAATGCTCCAAATCCATTTGTGCTTATTTAACTTATGCCACTGTAAAAAGCTTGGATACCCAGCAAATAATTCATCTCCACCAACCCCACTCATCGCCACTTTTATCCCTTTTGAAACAATTGCTTTACTTACTACATAGCTATTAACACCATCTCCACTTGGTATATCCATAGCTTTTAATGCATTGGGTAATTCATCTAAAAAATCTTGTGGTTTTAAAATTAGTTTATGATGATTGGTGTTGAACTTTTTTGCAACTAATTCAGCATAGTAAGATTCGTCGAACTCTTTTTCTTCAAAGGCTATATTAAACGTTTCTGGTTTGTTTATGTAAGACGCCATTATTCCTACAATGGCACTACTATCTATTCCACCACTTAAAAATGCTGCAACTGGCACATCTGCTACCAATCTTCTTTCAACCGACTGCTCTAGTAGTTTTTTTACTTGAGCTTGGGTTTGTGCTTTTGTTTCAAACTCAAACTTTTTTTTAGGTTTATTTATATCCCAGTATTGATATTGTTGTACAGCAGCACTAGTAATAGTTATACAGTATCCCGCTTTTAATTGATTTACATTTTGTATAATGGTTTGGGGTGCAGCAAACGATTGTGTAGAAAAATAACCGTGAAGAGCTTGTGAATTAACTTTTCTTTCGATTAAACCAGAAGAAAGAACTGTTCGTAGCTCCGAAGCAAAAATAAAATAATTTGCATCAGAGTAATAATAAACTGGTTTTACTCCTAGCCTATCTCTTGCTACAAAAACTTCTTGATTATTTTTATTATAAATTGCAAAGGCAAACATACCCAATAAATGCTGCAAGGCATCTTTTCCCCAAGTAATATATGCAGCTAAAACAACTTCAGTATCTGATGTGGTTGTAAAATTATAATGTGGAAGTTTTGCTTTAACCTCTTTATAGTTATATATCTCACCATTAAAAATTATTACAAAATTACCACTAGTATCATATAAAGGCTGATTAGCATTGGCAGATAAATCAATAATAGATAATCTTCTATGGCCAAAACTAACAAAGTTATCATTAAAAAATCCATCAGCATCGGGCCCTCGATGTGCCATTGTATCGGTCATTTTTTTTATAATCGATACATTGGAGCTATTTTCTTTATTTAGGGAGATTATCCCTGCTATACCACACATGTAAGCTAGCTTAGTTTTTTAATTTTATAAAAATTTATACTACGCTTCACTAATATTAATAACAATATGAATAAAGTAGAAAAATACAACACTCTAAATTTCTGCAGTAAAATATTTCTTAAAGATAATGTTTGTACAAAATCTTCTCCTTTTACAAGTACTAAGATTTTCCTAATGAATGGCAGTACAACCGGTATTTTATTCCAATTGGTATATTGAACTTTTTCGTACTTATATTTTTCATCATACCCCTCGTTAATTTGCTTTTTATAATAATCCCAATTTTTGCCAACTGCACTAAATGATGCTAGCCTACCCAAGCTATCAACAAAATATTGGTTATATAATGCATCTAAAACAACCCAACTTGTATCTTTTTTGGCTTCAATTACAATGTGTCCACCAGGTGTTCCATTTACATACATTTGAGCAAACTTTACATCAATGCCAAACTCTTTTAGTAATCTTCCTAAAACATAAGAATTGCTTCCACAAGCTCCTTGCCCAGTCATTAAGTCGTAAGTTATGGGCTGCAAATATTTTGATTTAAGTGTTTTGCCATCTAATTGAGCAAACATTGCTTGTCTACTTTTTTCCAACTCATGTGTTGTTGCCGTAGCAGCTACTAAAATTGAGTCGGTATTTTGCTGTTGATGAATACTTATTTTACTTAGTGTAAATTTTTTAAGTGCTACAAATATTTCTTTTTCGTATTGATTTTCTGTATAAAAATAAATCGCCGAAGCAAATAATAAACCAACCAAAAAATAAAATACTTTTTGGTTATACAGATAAATTTTAACTTTTAAATATAACTTCTTCAAACTAGTATGTTTTATTTGATGCGTGTACTTTTTTATATAACTCAAAGTACATATTTGCTATTACTGTTGGATTAAATCTTTTTACATTTTCTAAACCCAAAGCAATTAGGTTTTCTCTGTAAGTATCATTTTCAATAATTTGTAAAAATCCATTTTTCATTTCTTCAATATCCAATGGATTTACGTAGTGTGCTGCATTACCTCCAACTTCAGGCATTGAAAAACAGTTTGATGTAATTACTGCCCTACCCGTAGCTTGTGCCTCAAGTATGGGCATTCCAAATCCCTCGTAAGTAGAACAAAGTGTAACAATATCAGCGTTTTGGTAATGATTCAAAATTTCTTCGTTTGATAAACCATGTAAATAGTTATAGTCCAAACCGCTAGACTCTAATAGGTTAATTAAGTTTAAATGCTTTACACCAATTATAATTAATTTACACGGTATGTTCTTTAATGCTAATATTAAGTTTTCGATGTTTTTATTTGGTGCGGTGCCTAGCTGCAAAATCGTTGGCTTTGATTTGTTAAATGGTTTTTCTACAAACACAAATTGTTCAGAAATAGCAACAGGAATTACTACAATTTTATCAGGATTACAACTTGGAGCGTACTTTAAAATTTCGTTTTTGGTAGATGTAGAAATTGCTGTAATAAACCTTGACTTTTTTTGTGGAAGATGTAGCCAAAAATACTTTAGAATTTTATGTTTCAAACCTGTTGATGATTTGAGATGTATGCAATCTAAAATGGTATGAATGGCCTTGTTTTTATTAAATAAAATACCAACGTAGTTAATGTCACCAGTTACATGGTTTACATCATTTTGATTAAAAGCAGCTTCAAAAACATTATATAATCTTTTAAAAAAGCCAGAGCTTTCATAGGTAGACTCAAAAATTTTTGAATCAATTTTATCATCAAGTCTTTGTCTTACATCTGCAAACATAAATTCTAAACTATAGTTTCCAATAGCTCTAGACTTTCTATGGTAAAATGTAACTTTAATTTTTTCCATGCACTTTGTAATTTCTCAGCTCTTCGTCTAAAATAATATCAATTACTTTAAAAAAATCATTTTCAAAATCCCAATTAAGAATTGAAACAGCTTTGGTGTTACTACCATAAATATCTGCTATTTCATTAGGTCTAAAGTATTGTTGATTAATTCTGATCTTTTCACGACTAATTTGCAATTTGTCAAAAACATATTCAACAATGCTCCTTAATGAAATTGATTGGCCCGTACAAATTAAAAAATCATCGGCAACTTCTTGTTGCATCATTAAGTACATGGCATACACATAATTTGGCGAAAAACCAAAGTCCCTTTTAATTTCTAAGTTGCCAAACTCAATAAATTCTTTTTTACCATGTATAATGTCAATTGCTCCTAACATTAACTTCTTAATAAAAAAATTATTACTCCTCAAATAAGACTCATGGTTAAACAATACACCACAGCAAGCAAATAATCCATAAGACTCTCTATAATTTATAGTGATATGATGAGCTGCAACTTTAGATATCGCATAAGGACTAACAGGGTGAAAAATTGAAGCTTCGGTTATAGGTAATTGTGCAACCTGACCATACATTTCGCTACTTGATGCTTGGTAGAATTTTATTGATTTATCAAGCAATCTAATGGACTCTAATAAATTTAAAACAGAATTAATATTAAATTGTACAGTTCCAATTGGTTGCTCAAAAGACAAGGATACACTACTTTGAGCAGCTAGATTATAAATTTCGTTAGGCTTAAATTTTGAGATTATTGCTAAAACCTGTGATAAATCTTGCAAATCACATTCTACTAACTCTACTAAACTTTCTAAATTTAAATAATTAAGGTTTTTAAAATAATTATTGTTTTTTGAACGAACTAATCCAATAACCTTATAATGCCTTGATATTAAAAGTTGGGCTAAATAACTACCATCTTGGCCTGTAATTCCTGTAATTATTGCAGTTTTCAATTAGATTAATTTGACGTGTTAATTATTGGGTTTAAGATTTGATTATTTCTGCTCTCCATTAAATTAATATATTTTCTTGCCTTTTTAAAATAGCCCTTATAATATGAAACCAATACTCCAAAAACAAAGGTTGACTTTATCATATGCCCAAGAGAAGTTTGTGTTTC
>JBMLOR010000218.1:0-1110 GCA_049242865.1 Chitinophagaceae bacterium
TTACGCTACCAACGTACAATTTTTATACAGCTTGTATGGCTTTTGTTTTTATACTGTTGCTGTACACTCAACAGTACAAAAACGTTGTAATTACAAGTTAAAACTAAAAAATTGCACCATACAAAAATTTATCCTTTTGGATAAATGACAATTATATACAATTATAATTTGTATAAATATTTATATATCAATTAGTTATAAGCAAATTTATCCTTTTGGATAAATGGCAATTTTTAAGATTTTTTTTAGTTTTTGTTACTTAATTTTACTTTTAAATAACAGCTAAATAATGTAATTATGCAAAATGAAATAATAACCATTGCTTTTGTTGATGATATATTAGAACATAGGCAACAAATTCGTACAGAAATTGAAAAACACCAAAACCTTACAATAGTTGCAGAAGGTGAGGATGGAAGAGATATTTTAAGCCAACTTTTTAAGCTACATAAAAAGAATAAATTACCTCAAATTCTTTTATTAGATATACAAATGCCTAAATGCTGCGGGCTAGTTGTAACTATTTTGTGTAAATGGTTTTTCCCTAGTATTAAAGTGGTGGGGCTTAGTGTACACACAACCCCTTTTGTAATTAGCCAAATTATGGTTGAGGGTGCAGATGGGTTTTTAAGTAAATTTATTGTACAACCCAACAGTATGGTATATACCGCTTATAACGATAAAAACATTTTTATGAATGCCTTACTTAAAATAATTAATGGCGAAAAATATATTGATGAGCTTTTAGATGGGGTTGATGCTATAGATACAACAAATTGCATTAGCTGTAGTAAAGTTATTAATACACATTTTTATAATCTTAAACCATTAGAAATTCAATTTATTTTACTTAATGGTGCTGGGTTTACCAGAAAAGAAATTGCAACTTTTTTAAATTTTAAAGATGACATTATTATAAAAAATATAGCAACAAAGATTTACAAACAATTTAATGTAAAAAACCACGACGACCTTAACAGATTTGCAGTAATGAACGGCTTACTAAAATTTGTAGAGGTTTACCAAAAAACTTCATTTAAAAACTTAATAAATGCTTAATTATCAATTAGTTATAAGATTTTTACCTTCCCATATATACCATTAATATTT
>JBMLOR010000219.1:0-1185 GCA_049242865.1 Chitinophagaceae bacterium
ATACTTATGTAGTTTCTGACGATTTAAGCAGCCATCGTTCCATTTCAGCAGATGGAGTTAAACTATTGATTATTGATGGGGATTTTTTGAAGTTGGGTTAGTTGTTTTATCCAAAGCTTGCTCTATGCCTTTTAACTGGTTATAAAGAAAAACTTGATTTCAAACTTTCTTCAAAAAGTAAAAAAATTGGGTATCATTATTTGTAATAACCAGCTTTTACTTAAACTTGCATTATTAATTGAATATGCAAATGAAACTGTGTAGAATAACTCTTTTTATTATAGTGTGCTTTTTAAATTCATCATGTGTTCAAGCACAAAAAATAAAGCTTTATAATTATAGCTTTGCTTATAGAACTTTCGAAATGAAGACATATGGTACAAATCCATTAACAGCAGCTCGTTATTTAAAAGAATCTTTTGCCTATTCAAATTTTATAAATAACTTTACTTACAACGAAATAAACGGTAATCCAGCAATACAAAATCTTAAAACTTTTTATTTTTCTACTGAATGGAAAATTGATGATCCAACATCTAAGTTTTGGAAAAAACATACTATACAAACTGGATTATTGTTAACCAATAAATCAGATATTGAAACAGGTGCTTTAATTAATAGAAATTTTGTGAATACACCAGAGCGACTTATTTATGAAGATAAATTTAGTTTAAGAAAAGTAGAGCAATTTATTGGCTTGCAACTAGGCATTAATAAGCGTTATAAATTATCTAATTTATTGCAATTTGCAACAGGTATTTATGTGCAAGGGAGTATTCCAATTGTACACAAGTACACACAACAAATTGATAGTTCTATTATTAAACCATCAATTAGTTCTCAAACTAAAACTACAAAATTGCCAGATTTAGCAATAAATAACGTTTTTCAATGGCAGGCAATGGTGCCAATAGCTTTAGAACTAGCAATAGATAACACAGGTTTTTCTGTAAGGCTTGAGTTTCTTTTTGGGATAGTTGGGAGTAAATTTAGGCAGCCTAACTTTGCAGAAAGAGAAGCACATGGTTTTGGATTTTCAATTTTATACAAACCAAAGGTTAAAAAATAGAAATTTAAACTCAAAGGCTTTTTCATCGTACACAAATCTACTTTTACAAATTAGCTACCACTTTTATCTAAAGCTTGCTCAATATCTTGTAAAATATCCTCTACATGCTCTAAGCC
>JBMLOR010000220.1:0-1280 GCA_049242865.1 Chitinophagaceae bacterium
ACTGCACTGGTATAGAAAACATTGCATCAATACTTGTAAAATAGTTTTTTACACCGTTTTTTGTAAATGGAGTTAAGCCTTTATTTAAAATTATTTGTGTAGAAAATTTGTTTTTTAAGTCAAAGCCCAAACCTGCTTGAGCATTCCAAATTAATTTAGTATAGTTATCAGCATTTTGTAAATACTTATTTTCGGTTGTACTTTGTGTTAAATAGTTATTAAACAACATCCAATTTACACCAACTCCAGTAATTATATACAAGTTTACTTTTGGTGTTGTAACTACATTTGTTTGTAATTGAATGGGTATTTGTATGCTATGTGTTTTATTGGTGTATTTTAAGGAGTTACCTACAACATAGTAATTTATTGTTGTTGCAACAGAATCTACATTTACCAAGCTGTTATTGGTAGCATATTTATACAACAAACCAGTTTGCAAAGAAAATCTTTTGCTTATTGCTTTACTAGCTGTAATACCAAGGTTAAAATGCACACCTACTTGTGGCAAAGGCAAAATGGTGTATCTGTTTGATGTTAAACTGCTTGATGGAGGTATTAAAACACCAGCACCAAAGCCACCTCCTGTATTATTAATTAAGAAATTGCTTTCTTGTACGGATTCACTAAAAAAGGTATTGTTTGTAACATATTGTACACCAGAACCAAAAGATAAACTTAAATTCCAAGGCTTATTTGGTAATCCTGCTAAACATTTAATACCACCAACAAGGGTTAGTTCAAGTGGTTTTTGCTCAAGTGATTTTTCTTTGATTGTCCAAACTGGTTCTTGTAATGGGTGCTTTATAGTTTGTGCTTCAATAGACCTTTTATTTTTATTAATATAATCAATTTTTGACGTTTTCCTTTGTTTTAAACTAGATATTGATAAAGCTTCAACTACTGAATTTGTTTTTTCAAAGTTTCGTAAAATGGCATTCCTTTTACTTTTTTCAATCAGTTGATTTACAATAGGGTTCGTTGTAACTAATTTGTCAGTTATTATTTTTTTACTTACTTCTGCTTTTTTAGACTCAATTATTATTTTAGCATTTTCTTTTGAAGCATTATTTGTATTCGTTTCAATTTTTTCAGATTTACTAATTGTATTTGTGGGTTGGTAAATAGTACTTTGAGCAACTTCGTTTTTTGTTTGTACACTTGGCTTCTTATCAAACACAGCTAAGTATAATCCACCAGTAACTATTGCTACTGCAACAATTCGCCACCAAAAAGCAAATCTTTTTTTCTTTTTAGTTGGCAATTGTTGCTCTATATTT
>JBMLOR010000221.1:0-1314 GCA_049242865.1 Chitinophagaceae bacterium
CATACCAACCTTTAGGTTTGCATAAGAGTATTTTAATTAAATAATTACTATTACTACTAGGTTTCTTTTTTGCTTCTTTTTTCTTTGTTAAAAACTACAAATTTGTGGATTACTAACAATCAAGTTCGAGCCTGTGAACTAACATACCAAAAGTAAATAATGTTACATCCGTTGATGCAGACAGGCTCAATTTAATATGAGATGCTTCGTATAGAAATTAAGACATAATGGTCTATTAAAGGTTTTAAAGAAGCTCATATCATTGATTGTAAAAAATAAAATTATGAAAGAATACAAACAATTTTTTGGGGTAGATATCTCAAAGAAAACAATTGATGTTACTTTGTTGCATAACAATCAAAACGTTCATCACCAATTTACTAATGATGCCTTAGGCATGCAGCAACTTTTAAGTTGGCTACAAACATTAGAAATAAAAACAGTGGAGGCTTTATTTTGCATGGAAGCAACTGGCTTATATTGCTTTACTCTTACCACTTTTTTAGTAGCTAATCAAATAGATGTTTGGGTTGAACACGCAACACAAATTAAAAAATCAACCGCACTAGCAAGAGGTAAAAACGATAAGGTTGATTCACTAAGAATTGCTACTTATGCTAGTAAAAACTTGGAAAGATTACGCTTGTGGAAGCCCATTGCTACTGCATTAGAAAAGATTAAGCATCTAGCAACATTAAGAGAAAGAATAGTAGAAACACAAAAAAAGTTAGTTGTTCCTATAAAAGAGTTTGAAGATGTTGGAAATGCTGCTATGGCAAAAATGCTAGCTAAAACAATTAAAAAATCTATTGATGCCTTAGAGGCAGATTTAAAAAGAATAGAAAACCAAATAATTAAGATAATTAATGAAGACAAAGAACTATGTAAGAAATACAACAACGCTATCTCGGTAGTAGGAATTGGTTTTGTAACTGCTGTCAATTTAATGGTACATACTGATGGATTTACACAAATAAATGATGTAAGAAAATTAGCTTGTTATTGTGGTGTAGCCCCTTTTGAATATTCCTCTGGAAGTAGCATAAGAGGCAAAACAAAAGTCCACTTCATGGCAAATAAAAAATTAAAAAGCAATTTACACATGGCATCGCTAACAGCTATAAAATTAGATATTGATTTAAAAGCATATTATGATAGAAAATGTGCAGAGGGCAAAAACAAAATGAGTGTATTAAATGCTGTTAGAAATAAACTCTTAGCAAGAGTATTAGCATGTGTGAATA
Source organism: Chitinophagaceae bacterium (assembly GCA_049242865.1). Lineage (GTDB taxonomy): Bacteria > Bacteroidota > Bacteroidia > Chitinophagales > Chitinophagaceae > CAIVPM01. The sequence continues at coordinate 1,245 of JBMLOR010000221.1, forward strand.
ACGATAAATTGTATGTGAATAACGTGGCTTAAATTAGTTAAAAAAAATTTTTTTTTGTCATAGAAATCAA
>JBMLOR010000222.1:0-1774 GCA_049242865.1 Chitinophagaceae bacterium
GTCTCATTACAGGTATTTGAATGTTGTATTTATTATATAAATAATCATGTAATTGTTCAGGCTGATTGAATGTAATTGGGATACTGTATCGTTCTGAAAATATTTGACAATAAAAAAACGTGTCATTTTTTTATTAAAAGAATGACACGTTTTATGTTTAATCAATCCCTAAGCAGTTGTGCATAAAGCAACAAAACATATTAGTTTGTAAAACCCCTTTTAGTACAATTTTTATATATTCTATTTACTCGCAAACTAATCTCAGGGACTGATTTTTCAGTAGTTTTTTAAGGGCTAGATTATTGTTGTAATTTCCAAAGTTCTATGTACTCGGTAAGGCTTTTTTCTTTGTCTAACAAAGCTTTAAGACTATTTTTAAACACACCTGTAAGTTCATCTATTTGTAAAATATCGTTTACCAAACTTGCAGTTACCATTGTTCCTTTTGGTAGTGGTGTGTTTTTGCCATTTGTAAAAAAAGTAAAGTATTTACTAGGGTATGATGCACCTGTAATTCCTCCATTTGGCATGCCTAAAAGTTCTACTTTTAAACTAGTTGCTATTGAAGGTGTTTTTCCTTCCCAGCTCAACTGCATATTAATAGTTGCTTTTAAAACAGCTTTAGTGTTTAGTGCTTGAATAAGTTGGGTTTCGCCATTAATACTAAATGCTAATGGTGCATTTTCGGCAAATTCTTTTAAGTTTTTGTAAGAAGCATTAAAGTTTTCTTCTTGGTTTTCGTTGTTGTTCTGAAATTTATCAAAATCTTGATACAATTTATTTGTTGTAACCAATTCAGGTTGCATTAAATCAACATTCATTTCGGATTTAAAAATTTTGGCTAAGTTTTTATACAATTGTTCAGTAGCTTGGTTCAATACTTCGTTGGGTATTTGTGGAAATTGGGCTTCTTTGGTGGTGATGGTTTTTCTGTCTAAAAATTTACTTTCTGTTCTATCATAATAATATGTAGTACCTTTTATTACAATACTAACAGGGGCAATACTTTGGGCATATTGTAAAGGGCTTGAAAAATAAGCATTGCCTTTACTAATAGTTGCTCCTCCATCTTTTAAAGTAAATCCATCGTAACGTTCTGATGGGTTTATAATATTTACAGCCATATAACCACTTGTGCCTGCATAATAGTTTATGGGTTCTTTGTAAATACCATTTTCATCGATAGCTTGTTTTACTTCGGTTTCTGAAACAAAAATGTAAGGATTGGTATATTTAAAATTCTTTTGATCTTGTTGTTGATTTATGTGCTTAAACATATAACCAGGTATGGTTACTTTTTTTGCAGCTTTAAAACTACCAATTTCAAACTGAGCTCTTATGCCTATGGTTTGCATTACAACTTCGAGCTTAATAAAACTATTGGGTGTAAAACCATCTAACTCAATAGTAAAGTCTTTATTTAAATCAATGGTAGCATTATTAGATTGACCATTTACTGCTACAATTTTTAGTTTGTTTAGTTTAGGCAATAAAGTAAATTTTGCTGTACCAGCTTTTGTTTTAAGTTCAAGTGTTTTGTTGGCATTGCTACCATCAAATACTTTGGTGTATGCACCAGCAGCTTGGTATTCGGCTTTTACGCCATTCATTATTACATCGCCATCTAACTTATAAAAAAAAGACTTGTCTTTGGGCATTAGCATTACGCCTAGTAAATCTCCACCTTCTTTCCAGCCATTATAAAAGTCTGTTTGCATAGTGCCTACAGATTTGGGGTATAAATTGCTACTTAAAAAAATGCCTGGTAAAAAGC
>JBMLOR010000223.1:0-14959 GCA_049242865.1 Chitinophagaceae bacterium
ATTTTCAATAACTCATTTGGTTTGCAACCATTAAATGGTAGCCAAACAAATAGTACACCAATTTCTTTAGATGCTATTGAAGAATTTCAGGTTAATATTTCTCCATATGCATTAAAAGATGCAGGATTTACTGGTGCAAGTATCAATGCTGTTACAAAAAGTGGTACAAATAGTTTTCATGGAACTGCTTTCTATAACATGCGTAACGAAGGTTTGGTAGGTTTAAAAGGTGGAGATGGAACACAACCAATTATTGCAAATACTTTTGATGTAAAACAATTTGGTGCATCATTTGGTGGCCCAATCATCAAAAATAAATTATTCTTTTTTGCAAACTATGAGGGCGAAAGAAGAACTGATCCAGGAACAACTAACTTAGCTTTAAGACCAGGCCAAACACCTGGAGGAAGTATCACAAGTGTACCTGTAGATTCACTTACAAAATTTGCTAATATTCTTAGAACTAAATATGGTTATAATGCTGGTAGTTTCGAAAACTATTCTTTTGAAACTGTAAGTGACAAAGGGGTTCTTCGTTTAGATTGGAACATTAGTGACAAGCATAAATTAAGTATCAGAGGTAATATACTTGTATCTAAACGTGATGTAAGTATTAGTAACTCAAATGCAGTAGGTGGAAATAGAAATGGCGTAAACTCAATGTCATTCTCAAACACTGCTTACGAAATTAACAATAATATTTATGGTGTAATTGCTCAATTAAACAGCCGTTTTAGCAATAAAATTAGTAATGAACTTACATTTGGTTATACTGCAAATAGAGACTTTAGAGCTGTAAAAGGTGGAATGTTCCCAACAATTGATATTCAAAATGGTAGTGGACAAACACAAATGACTGCAGGTAACGATCCTTTCACACCAAATAACAAATTAGATACAGATACTTGGCAGTTAAGCGATAATTTAACTATTTATGCTGGTAAAAACACTATTAGTGCAGGTTTTGCATTAGAGAGTTTTACTTTCTTAAATGGATTTACACCTCGTATTAATGGTATTTACACATTTGCTAACTTAAACGATTTTAGATTAGCAACAGAGGGTACAACTGTGCCTTTAAGAGGTTACAGTGCAACTTGGAGTAATATACCTGGCGGTGGTGCTTGGTTTGCACAAACTAAAGCTCGTAGCTTAGGTTTTTATGTACAACATGATGCTGAAATTAACAAAAACTTTAACTTAACTTATGGTGTTCGTTTTGATATTCCATTTTTCTCTGGTGGAGGTTTTGTGAATACAGAAGTTGATGGTATGAGTTTTGTAAACGAATTAGGCCAATCTACTAAATTAAGCACTTCAAAATTACCATCTGCTAAATTAATGATTAGCCCACGTATTGGTTTTAACTATGATATTGATGGCGATAAAAGAACTCAATTCCGTGGTGGTATGGGATTATTTACAGGTCGTCCGCCATTTGTATTTATAAGCAATCAAGTAGGTAACAATGGTGTAACTAATGGTGATTACAGTGCAGGACCAACTTTTGGTAATGGTGTTACTAACGGTCCTACTGCTACTCAAATACCATTTGTGGTTACAACTCCTGCAAACCCTATTGTAGGTTTCGGTTTAGCACCTTCAGTGCCTGGTCAACCAGCAAGTTCTTATAATATTGCAACTTCTGAAGAAGATTTTAGATTCCCACAAGTATTCAGAGCAAATCTTGCTTTAGATAGAAAATTATTTAAAGATAATGATATCATAGCTGGTTTAGAAGCTATTTTTACTCAAAGCTTAAGCAACATTTTCTATTACAATGCTAACTTAGTACCAAGTGCTGCTAATTTTGCTGGAGTAGATAATCGTCCAAGATTTGCTGCAGTTCCTACAGCAACTTTTAATCCAACAACAGGTACACTAGGTAGCGTAACTACCCCTTCAAGTGCTGCAATTAGAATTAACTCGAAGTTATCTGATGCCATTGTAATGAAAAGTGGTCCTTTAGGTGGTGGTGTTCAATTAACTGGTAAATTAGAAAAACCTTTAAAAGCTCAAGGCTTTGGATGGGTAATAGCTTATAACTTTGGAGCAACTAAAGATTTCATTAATCCAGGTTCAATTGCAGCTAGTAGCTGGACAGGAAATAGAACTGTTAGAGGTAATAATGCTCCTGATTTAGCATTTAGCGACTATGATACTCGTAATCGTTTAATTACCAACGTTAACTATAGAACAGAAATTGGAAAATTTGCAGCTTTACAATTCTCTTTATTCTTTGAAAGTAGAAATTGGGGTCGTGTAAGCTATGCTTATGGTGGTAGAGATTTTAATGGTGATGGTGTTAATGGTAATGATTTAATGTATATACCAAAAGATATCAATGAAATGAGAAGCTCAATGCTTTTCGAAAACTTTGCAATAAATGGTGTTACACAAACTGCAAATGCACAATACGAAGCATTCGAAGCATACATCCAACAAGATGAGTATTTAAGAAGCAGAAGAGGTCAATATGCTGAAAGAAATGGTAGCTTAATGCCATTCGTAAATCGTTACGATTTCTCAGCTGTATTGGAATTATTTAAAAATGTTGGTAAAAACAGACATACTGTACAATTAAGAGCTGACATTTTTAATGTTGGAAACTTAATTAATCCTAAAATGGGAGTTGCAGTTGTACAAAACACTAGTACTCCAGTTTTGTTCCAAGCAAGAGACGTTACTACTGGTTTACCAGTATTTAGAATGAATACTGTAAGCAACAGCATTAACTTCAACACATACCGTAAAGGTACTTTTGTAAGTGATGTTTGGCAAGCACAATTTGGTATTAGATATATTTTCTAATCATCAAGATTAACATACAAAAAATCCCCACAAGATACATTGTGGGGATTTTTTTTGCGATTTTTTAATAGTAAAGCAGCGAAGTATTTGTAATTTAAGTCTTGAGTTGGTATAAGTAATTTATCCTTAAACCATCAACCAATGAATGTTCACAGTTTACAACCAACTCTTATAAAACACAACAGCAGTTTAAGCATTTACGCTTCTAAAGGAGAGCATATTTTAGTAAAAGTGCTAGATATTGAAGGTAAAATAGCCAAAACAGTTACCCATATTTTAGAAGAAGGGAAACAGGAATTAAGCTTAAATCTTAGTGATTTATCTAAAGGAAAATATGTTTTAAATGCTTTTAGCAAAGATGTTTTTTTGAACTCATTTAAATTTGTAAAGCATTAAAAAAAGTTTAATAGTAAAAACCTTCTGTTGTCGAAGGCTTTTTTATTAATTAATTGTTAAATTTTTAATTGGTTGTTTTAAATATTTTACTCATATTCGTTGCCTATTATTCACGAAACAACGTACCCATGAGAAAAGTATTTTTACTTCTATTTTCTGTGTTCTGCATTTTTTTAACGAATGCACAAACAACTTTAACATTTAATTCTGGGGCAGCATTAACTGCAGACCATCATTCAGGCCCAATTTATAGGTCTAGTGCAAGTAGTTCTTATGATTTTTGTCAGTTTGCATATTATTATGCTGCAGGAGAATTAAGCACATTGCCATCAGGATCTTCAATTACTAAACTAGCATGGAACAAAACGAGTGCAGGTGCTTTAGTGTCAGGAGCATCAACTGGAACAAAGTTTAGAATTTATTTAAAAAATTCTTCTACAACGGGATATACTGTTGCCCAAACTTTTGCAACATTAATTTCAGGTGCAAGTTTGGCTTATGAGAATCTTAACCAAGATATACCTGCCACTACAGGGTGGTTAGAATTTTCACTTAACACCCCCTTTACATATACAGGTGGCTCCTTGGAAATAATGGTAGATTGGGATGTAAGTGCCTTTTCTGGAAGTCCTGCAACTGCTGCTTTTTCATGGGAAAAAACAACTGTTAACAATTCAATTTTAGGTTATGCAGATGCTGCTGCTATAACTGGTAGTTTATCAACTACTTCCAATTCTATTGGCACCATTACAAATACTAGGCCTACATTACAGTTAACTTACACTGGTGGCACAGCTTGTTCAGGCACACCAGTAGCAGGATCAGCTATAAGCAATTTTCCAAGTATCTGTTTAGGGGCACAAGCATCGTTAAGTGTCACAGGAGCAACAACAGGGGTAAGTGGAATAACCTTTCAATGGCAAGATAGTTCAGCTGCAGCAACTTGGACTGATATTTCAGGTGCCGTAAGTGCAACTTATAATCCTACTATAACTAGTGTTACAGCTTTTAGAAGAAAAATTACTTGTGGAAGCAGCACTAGTACATCATCGTCTGTTGTTGTTAATGTAAATAACCCAACATTTGCAACTTTACCATTTACAGAAAGTTTTGAAAATACATGGATAGATGCTTGTAGTGGTACAAGAGTAATTCCAAACAATAATTGGAGAAACAATCCTATAACAACCAATAATAGCTGGAGAAGAAATGATGATGCTGCAAATGGATGGTCTAGCACATCTGGTGCTTATACACCAACATCCTCGGCAGGAACATATTCAGCAAGGTTTCACTCATATGACGCTTCATCTGGAACTAGTGGTACATTTGATTTGCATTTAAATTGTTCAAGTGGAAGTCCTGATAAACGTTTAACTTTTGATTATATAAATACAAGTGGTACGGACTTTTTGGAACTTTCTATTTCAACAGACGGTGGAGCAACTTTCAATCCTGTGAGTTTACCAAACGATACCATAAGGGTAAGAACAACATGGTCGCAAAAAATTTGGGAGTTTAATTCTTCATCAGCTACAACTGTTTTAAGATTTAGAGCTCAAAGCGATTATGGCACTACAGATATTGGAATTGATAATATTAATATAATTACCCTTACAAATTGTATAGGTATTCCAAATGGTGGCATTACAGTATCAAGCTCTGCAACTGTTTGCTCAAATATTGTTTTTGGATTATCTGTTACAGGATCTAATACTGACCCTGCTGGTATTTCAGTGCAATGGCAAGATAGCACAGCTGGTGGAAACTGGTTAGATATTGCAGGTGCAACAAGTTTAACTTTATCTACTTCACAACTAGAAGCTAAAGGATATAGAAGAAGAATTTCTTGTATGTTCACAGGGCTTGATTCATTTTCAAAATCAATATGGGTGCCACTTGCTGCTCCAACTTTTGCCACATTACCATTTACTGAAGGTTTTGAAAATACTTGGGTTAATGTATGTGGAGGAACTAGAGTTGTACCAAGTAATAATTGGAGAAATAATCCAATTACTTCAGATAGCAGCTGGAGAAGAAATGACGATGCTAGTAATGGTTGGACAAGTACTGCTGGGGCATATTCACCCGTTTCATCAACTGGTAGTTTTTCTGCAAGATTTCATACTTATCAAACTAGTAGTGGAAGAAGCGGTAGATTAGATTTACACGTAGATTGCTCAAGCGGTAACCCTGATAAACGTTTAACATTTGATTATATCAATACAAGTGGTTCAGATTTCTTGGAACTTTCTCTTTCAACAGATGGCGGTGTAACTTTTAATCCAATTAATTTGGCAAATGATACACTGAGAGTTAGATCAACATGGTTTAGAAAAACTTGGGATTTTAATTCTTCATCTGCAACAACTATTCTAAGATTCAGAGCTCAAAGTGATTTTGGAACAACAGATATAGGAATTGATAATGTAAGTGTAGTTACTATTCCTGCAATTGATGCTGCTGCAACGAGTTTTGTTACTCCAACTGGAAGCATGCAAGTATCTAGTGCAGGAACAATAACTTTAAAAGTAACTAATACAGGCATTAATCCTATTGATTTTGCAACAAATAATGCAGTAGTGGGCGTTAGAGTAATAAACCCTAATGGAGTTGCTACAAATTATACTGTACCTGTAAATACAGGGGGAGTAAATGCTAACTCAACAACAGATATTACTATCACATCTACAGCTAATTTTTCTTCATTAGGTACTTATATTTTAAAAGGAGGTATTACATTAACTGGTGATGGCAACACATTGAATGATTCAACAAGTAATGTATCAGTTATTGCTAACCCATTAGTAAAAACTGCTATAGTTAGCGGAAATTGGGGCGATGGATCTACTTGGTCTGATGGTTTAGTGCCTACTGCAACAGATAGTGTAAACATAACTGGATATAACGTTACACTTGAAGGTGCAGCTGCTGCTCCATATACTTGTTATTCAATTGGAATTGGTGCAAATGGAACATTAACCGGCGGTGCTAAAGCTTTAACAATTGGGCCTAGTGGCGGCGGAAAACGAGCTTTTACTATAGCAAGCACGGGAACTCTAGCAATTAATGCAGTTACGAACATTACGCACAATGGATTTTTATTATTTAACTCAGGTAGTAACTTTACAATGAGTGGTGGAACTTTAATAATTGATGGAAATGATGGTACTAACGATGGTAGTGTTTCAAGTGCAAATGATATATTAGGATTTGGAACCTCAACAGTTAATATGGCTTCAGGTACATTTAATGTTACAGGAGGAACAATACAGATAATTGACCCACATCGCTTTAGTGGAAGTTATGCATTAGCATATAGAGGTGCTAGTGGATATCATATTAATTTTGGAGTTGGCAATACTGTTGTATTTGGTGATGGAACAACAGGCCATATTTCTAATGGTGTAAATGGATTTTTACACGATCCATATTTTAACTCTGGAAGATTAAGTTATGGAAATCTAACAATTAATGGAGGAAGTAGTCCAAAACGTTTTATATCGCATCCATTTACTTTTGGTGTTACTGGTGACTTTACCATTAATGCAGGTTCAGATTATAGAGCTAATTCTGGAATAAATGTTGGGGGTAATTTTGTAAACAACGGTGTATTTGCATCTGCAAGTGTTGTTGGTATACAAAATCATTTAAATGGTACTAATTCAGTAAGCACAGTACCGCAAACGATTAGCGGAAATGGTAGATTTAGAAACAATATACCAACTGCAGCAATTAATACTGCAGGTACTGGTTATACTGTTGGTAGTATACTTATTTTAACCGGTGGTACTGCTATTGCTAATTTACAAATGATTATCACATCTGTTGATGGAACAGGCGGCATTACAGGAGTTAGCATAAGTAATATGGGCAACTATTCTGTAGCACCAACATTTCCTGCTGCTGTATCTGGTGGCACCGGTTCAGGAGCAACCTTTACTATTACCAATTTGTTGCCAACAGCATCTTTAGCTAGCTTCACTGTTAATAATAACAATCCAGTTGGTGTTACTATTAATGGTAACTTCCAAAGTTATCCAACACAAACTGGTACAATTAGTGGAACACTTACTTTAACTTCTGGCATTATTGATAATACAAGTCCTTTAGTATTAGGTATTTCAACAGGTAGTCGTGGAACTCTTACATATACTGCGGGCTTCTTTAAAGGTAAGTTTGGAAGATGGTTTTCAAATGCAACCAACACTACCACTACAGGAGACTTCCCTGTTGGTAAAGACACTGTACAAATGGCAAGGGTTGAATTTACTACTGCACCTACAAAAGGCGGCGTATTAACTGCAGAATTTGTTAAAACTAGTCCTGGTTTTGCTGGCTTACCTTTAACTGATGGTTCTGCAACTTTAAACAAAGTTGCAACCGATGGTTTTTGGAGAGTTGAAAATGATACAATTGCTGGAGGTACTTATAGATTAAGTTTAACTGCAAGAAAATTTGTTGGCATAAATGTTTTAGCTACTTTAACTACTGTAAAGCGTCCAAACAACGGTACAACATGGACTTTGGATGGATCAGCTGGTACAAACACAGGAACTATTGCAATACCTGTAGTAGTGAGAAATGGAATGATTGGTTTTAGTGAATTTGCAATTGCTGCTGGTGCCGATAATGTACTACCTTACACAAAACTTTCGTTTGTAGGTATTAAAACAGCTAATGGAAATAAGTTAAATTGGACTGTAACTAACGAGTTTAATTCTAAAGGTTATCAACTCGAAAGAAGTATTGATGGAGTAAACTTTACTGAGATATCATATCTTGCTAGTAAAAATTTGTTTGCAACACCATCAAATACAGAATATACATTCACTGATTTTGCACCATTTAAAGGAAATACATATTACCGTTTAAAACAAATGGATAATGATGGAAGATTTAGTTATAGCAATGTAGTGTTAATGCGTGGATTAAAAGTAACAGCACTTAGCATAGCTGGAGTTTATCCTAATCCTACATCTAGTATTCTTAATCTAATCGTGGCTTCACCAACCGATAAGCAAATTACATTAAGAGTTGTTGATGTAAATGGAAAGATTGTTATTCAGCAAAATAGAGCAGTAACTAACGGAGATAATACAGTACAACTAAACATACAATCACTTGCATCAGGTACTTATTCAATTTTAGCTACTTGTAAAGATGGTTGTGAAACAAAAGCACATGTTTTTGTAAAACAATAGTAGCTTTTTCATACTTCATTAATTATGTAAAGACTGTCTTCGTTCCTTCGAAGACAGTCTTTTTTTGAGTAATTACTTCATATTATAAAAGAAAATATTTAATACTTTTTGCTAAAAATATTGCAAGTTGATTTTATAACAATTTCATCATACACAGTATTAATAAAAAACCCTATTTTTACCGCTTAGTGTATACATTACACTAAATTTATTAAGAGACTAATTCTAAGGAAATTTTAAAATAGCATGGCAAAAAAAAAGGTGACTAAAATTGGTGTAATGACTTCTGGAGGAGATTCCCCTGGAATGAATGCAGCAGTTAGGGCAGTTGTAAGAACTGGATTATATAATGGATTAGATGTTTTTGGAATATATAGAGGCTATACTGGCCTAATTGAAAATGATATAGTACAACTAACTTCTAAAAGCGTAGCAAATATTATTCAACGTGGTGGTACTATCTTAAAAACGGCACGTAGTAAAGCTTTTTTAACCCCCGAAGGTAGAAGAATTGCTTACGAAAACTTATCTAAACATGGTATTGATGGCTTAGTTATTATAGGTGGTGATGGCAGTTTTAAAGGGGCTCAAACTTTTAGTAACGAATATGATATACCTTGTATTGGGTTACCTGGTACAATAGATAAAGATATTGCAGGAACTGATTTTACAATTGGTTTTGATACTGCCGTAAATACTGCTGTTGATGCAATTGATAAAATTAGAGATACCATGGATGCCCACGATAGGTTGTTTATTGTAGAAGTAATGGGCCGTGATGCAGGATATATTGCATTGCACAGTGGTATTGCCACAGGAGCTGAAAATATAATAATTCCAGAAACTAAAACAGATATTGAAGAATTAATTGCTAATCTGACTGAAAAGGAAAAACGCAAAAAACTCGTTAATTTAGTTGTGGTGGCCGAAGGTGGTGAATTTGGTGATGCAAATGCCTTAGCTGCCATAATGAAAGATAGACTACCAAATGCCGATATAAGAGTTTGTATTTTAGGGCATATACAACGTGGTGGTGCTCCTAGCTGTCATGATAGATTAATTGCTAGTCACATGGGTTATTATGCTGTTGAAAGTTTATTAATTGGCCGAAACAATGTAATGGTTGGAGTTGTTAATAATAAAATTCATTATACCCCACTCGATAAGGCAGTAAAGGAAAAGCAAAAAATAGGACAGGAGTGGATGAAAATTGTAAAAATATTAGCTTCTTAGTGGGCTTTAATACAAAATAGGCATGAATCTCATTCATGCCTATTTTATTGTTGTAAATGAAATTAAAACAAACATAGTTTTTTGTAGATATCTTTAATTTTAAAAACACTTAAACTAATGTTTCAAAAAGTTGTTAATGAAGTTTAAAGATTTTTTAAAGTACACATTGTAAATCATATTAAAATAAAAAAATTAAGATAAAAAAATGAGTAAGAATTTAGCAAAATATTTACACCAGTCTATGGATAAAGCTGCAGGTGTTGAACATGTAGCTCACCGTACTAAAATTGTTGCAACAGTAGGCCCTGCTTGCGATACCTATGATAAATTATTAGATTTAGTTAGAGCAGGTGTTAATGTTTTTCGTTTAAACTTTTCACATGGCTCTCACGAAGATAAAGCTCAAATCATCGAGCATATTCGTACCATAAACAGTACGCACCCTTACAATATTGCCATATTAGGCGATTTACAAGGTCCAAAACTTAGGGTTGGTGAAATAGAAAATAATGCCTTGCCATTAGAAATTGGCGATGTGTTAACTTTTACAAATGAAAAATGTGTAGGCACCAAAGAAAAAATTTACGTTAGCTATCCTAACCTAGCTGGTGACGTTAAAATTGGTAATACCATTATGATTGATGATGGTAAAATTGAAGTAAAAGTTATAGGTATTACTAAAGAAAAAGATGTTAAAGTTGAAGTAAAATTAGGCGGTGTGTTATCTTCAAAAAAAGGTATTAACTTGCCTGATACTAAAATTTCACTACCTGCTTTAACAGAAAAAGACTTGATAGATTTAGAATTTATTATAGAACAAAAATTAGATTGGGTAGCTTTAAGTTTTGTAAGAAATGTAAAAGATATCGTTATCCTTAGAAATAAGTTGGATGAAAAGAAAAGCAAAACTAAAATAATAGCAAAAATCGAAAAACCAGAAGCACTTGTTAATATCAGAGACATTATAATTGAAAGTGATGCCATAATGGTAGCTCGTGGCGATTTGGGTGTAGAACTTCCTGTAGAGCAAGTTCCTGGTATTCAAAGAGAACTAATACGTAAATGTATTCATCGTGCAAAACCAATCATTGTGGCAACACAAATGATGGAAAGCATGATTGATAGAAGCAAGCCAAATCGTAGCGAAATTACCGACGTTGCTAATGCAGTATTAGAAGGTGCCGATGCTGTAATGCTTAGTGGTGAAACTGCAACAGGTAATCACCCGTCTTTAGTAGTTGAAACTATGGTTAAAATTATTAAACAAGTAGAAGCTACTGAATACCGTTACAATAGAGAAGAAGATTTAAAACCTCAATCTCATAGTCCTAGCTTTTTAAGTGATGCTATTTGCTACAATGCTTGTAAAATAAGTAGAGATGTAAATGCAAATGCCCTTGTAGGGATGACACAAAGTGGCTACACTGCTTTTATGCTGAGTAGTTATCGTCCTCAATCTCCATTATATATTTTCACAAAAGAACTTTCATTGGTAAACCAGTTAAGTTTAAGTTGGGGTGTTCGTGCATTTTATTATGGCGAAGAGCAAAGTTTAGACGAAATAGTTTCTGATCAAATCAATATCCTAAAAGATAGAGGGTTTATCGAAACTGGCGATATTGTTATTAATACAGGTAGCACACCAGTTCAAATGCATTTACCTACCAATGTAATTAAAGTTAGTAAGGTAGATTAATATAATATTTAGGCTACAAGTTTTTTTCAAAAGCTTGTAGCCTTTTACTTTTGTGTAATGATAACTTCGCTTTTCAACATTCAAATTCCCATTGTACAAGGTGGTATGATATGGGCAAGTGGGTGGAAGCTTGCAAGTGCTGTGAGTAATGCGGGTGGCTTGGGTTTATTAGGTAGTGGAAGCATGTATCCTCATATTTTACAAGAGCAAATTACAAAATGCAAAGCAGCCACCAACAAGCCATTTGGCGTAAACATTCCCTTGTTATATGCAGATGTTGAAAGTCATATCAAAACCATCATCAACCATCAAATTCCCATAGTTTTTACAAGTGCTGGCAATCCAAAAACTTATACTAAATTATTTCAATCAAATGGAATAAAAGTAGTACATGTTGTGAGCAGCAGTGTATTTGCAAAAAAAGCAGAAGATGCAGGTTGTGATGCTGTTGTAGCTGAAGGTTTTGAAGCAGGAGGCCATAATGGACGAGAAGAAACCACCACCATGGTGTTAGTGCCATTGGTAAAAGCAGCAGTTAAAATTCCTGTGATTGCAGCAGGCGGTATTGCAACAGGTAAACAAATGTTAGCTGCACAAGTATTAGGAGCAAGTGGTGTGCAAATTGGTAGTAGATTTTTGGCTTCGCCCGAAGCCAGCTGCCACGCTAACTTTCAACAATCCATCATAAATTCAGCAGAAGGCGATACCCAATTGGTAATGAAAAAAACCGTACCAGTTCGATTGCTTAAAAATAAATTTTATAACCAAATAATCGAAGCAGAAAACCGTGGTGCAACTGCCGAAGAAATAACACAAATACTAGGTAGAGGAAGAGCCAAAAAAGGGATGTTTGAGGGTGATTTAGAGGAAGGTGAATTAGAAGTTGGCCAAGTTGCAGCTTCTATCAAAAAAATACAACCCGCAGCACAAATTGTTCAAGAAATTTGGGAAGAATATAAATTGGCAATACAAGAGCTTCATAAACTTTAAAACAATTAGCAGTTTACAGTATTGCCACAGAGCATCTAAGCAAGCAATAAACTTATAAGTTAATTGTTGTTTATCTTAAACATATTTTACCTATCATTCAACTCCAATAATTTGCTTTGGCAATAAAGCCCTAAAAAGCTATTTTTGCACACATTTCGATTGATAATTAACTACTAAGTAAACATCAATCAACAAAATATTTCAATATTAATTAATAAATATTAAGTAAAACATGGCAGACATTTTTGAGAAGTTGGTAAAAAACTATGGCCCAATTGGTCAGCATAGAGAAAGAGCACATGGCTATTTTGCTTTCCCAAAGTTAGAAGGTGAAATTGGTAGCAGAATGAAGTTTCGTGGAAAGGAAATGATAGTATGGAGCTTAAATAACTATTTAGGATTAGCAAACCATCCTGAAATAAGAAGGGTAGATGCCGAAGCTGCACAACAGTTTGGTTTAGCCTTGCCAATGGGTGCAAGAATGATGAGTGGAAACAGTGTTTACCACGAGCAATTAGAAAGCGAATTAGCTGCATTTGTACAAAAAGAAGATGCAATATTGATGAATTTTGGCTACCAAGGTATTATGAGTGCTATTGATGCCATTTGTGGACGCCACGATGTAATTGTTTACGATGCCGAAAGTCATGCTTGTATTATCGATGGATTGAGATTACATCCTGGTCATAGATATGTATTTAAACATAATAATGTTGAAGATTTAATAAAACAACTTGACCGTGCTACTGCTTTAATTGAAAATCAAAAAGCTGGAGGAATTCTTGTTATCACTGAAGGTGTATTTGGAATGGCTGGCGACCAAGGTAAACTAAAAGAAATTGCTGAACTTAAAAGCAAATACAATTTTAGATTAATGGTAGATGATGCACATGGCTTTGGTACTTTAGGAAAAACTGGTGCTGGTGCTGGTGAAGAGCAAGGTTGCCAAGAAGAAATAGATTTATATTTTAGCACATTTGCAAAAAGTATGGCTAGCATTGGAGCATTTATGGCTGGCCCAAGAATTATTGTAGATTATATTCGTTACAATATTCGTTCTCAAATATTTGCAAAAAGTTTACCAATGCCAATTGTTGTAGGCAATCTAAAACGTTTAGATATGCTACGCACCATGCCAGAACTTAAAGATAAATTGTGGAGCAATGCACTTAAATTACAAGCTGGTTTAAAAGAGCGTGGATTTGATATTGGTGCAACTAACACACCTGTAACACCTGTTTATATGAAAGGTGGTGTTGAAGAAGCTACAGCGATGTGTATGGATTTGAGAGAAAATTATCACGTATTTGCAAGTATAGTAGTGTATCCTGTGATACCAAAAGGACATATAATTTATCGTTTAATACCTAGTGCAGCTCATACAGATGCTGATATTGAGCAAACTTTAGTTGCTTTCACAGAAACTAAAGCAAAACTAGATGCAGGTGCTTATAAAGTAACTGAAATTCCAGATATGGCCGATGCCAGATAAAAATAGTTACAAAAAAGCCCACTTAATGGTGGGCTTTTTTGTTATTTTAAAATCACTGAATTCAAAAAATATAAATTGTGAACCTGCTTAGTATAAGCAAATTCTTTAAAGCTTTTGAAGTATGAGTTTGCCAACATTTCAAACAAAGGCCATTGTTTTAAAAACAATAGCTTATGGTAATACTAGTATTATTGTAACAGCATATACCGCTTTGTTTGGGTTACAAACTTATATTGTTAAAGGTGTAAGAACTGCCAGTAAAAAACAAAGCAATAAGGCTAGTTACTTTTTGGTAGGCAATATTTTAGATGTTGTGGTATATCATCAGCAACAAAAAAATATGCAATTTATAAAAGAGTATCAATTTGCATTTGTTCCAAAAAACTTGCAACAACATGTAGTTAAAAATGCAGTACTGAGTATAATTATAGAAATTGTTTTACATACTATAAAACAAACCGAAACACATATTGAACTGTTTGAAAAATTAGAACAAAGTATTATTTTTATAGATGAGGGCAGTGCTACACAAACAGCAAATTTTCCATTAGCATTTTGTTTACAATGGTCGTCGTTGTTAGGTTTTGGTGTAGATAGTTATTACTCAAAAGCCCAGCCAATTTTTGATATAAAAGAAGGGAGTTTTGTAGAAACTTTTCCAAACCATCTTCATTTTATCGATGGCGAAGTCGCAAGTTTAATATCTACTATTAATTTGATTAATAGTAATAAAGATTTAGAGCACTTAAAGCTAAACAAGCACATAAGAAAACAACTACTAGATGCTATGATATTGTTTTTGCAATTACATGTAGAGCATTTTGGATATTTAAAAACAATTGATATTTTAACTACTATTTTGGCTTAATTCTTAAAATAGTAACTCAAACACACTATACTCTATTTTATATTTGCATTATGAAGATGGCAAAAAAAATACTCATTACATTTTTAAGTGTTTTACTAGTACAAATGGTTAAAGCACAATGTAGTATTTGTACAAAAACAGCCAATCAGCTTGGCGATGGGCCTGCAAAAGATTTAAATCTAGCTATACTTTACCTCATGTTTATGCCTTTAGCAATAATGTTATTTATTGGTTACAAGTGGTATAAAAAAAATCAATCTAATGGTTGA
>JBMLOR010000224.1:0-1777 GCA_049242865.1 Chitinophagaceae bacterium
TTTGTTTTTATAGTTTATTATTTGTTTGCCATCGTATCTACTTAAACCTTTATCGTGAGAAACCCATATAAACCCCTTTTTATCTTGAATAATATTATACACTGCATTGCTTGGTAATCCTGTAATGTTATTCAAAACTCTATGTACAGGGTTTTGTGCGTTTAAATAGACTGTGATGCTACAAATAAATATGGTAATTATAAATTTCATTAATATTAATCAAATATAATAGCAGTATTAATTATTTACTAAAATGAAAATTGGGTTTGGTAAAATGATTGGTTTTGTTTGTAAACTGTAAATACTAAGTAAAGATGAATTTGCCATTTTTGTATTCTTAAAAAATTTAAAGTAGAAAACACTCAATTTTATTAGTAAAAAATAGGGTTTAAAAAACTAATTGTAGTAAAAAGTAACAATATTTTTAAATTTAGAATTAGCCCAAAAAATTCCATAAAGTATTTTTAAGTGTTTGAACACAAAAATATTTGGGAATAAATAAACAATTGAAAAAACCGCATTTAAGTCAACTTTTATTAGTTGGCTTTTTTGTTTGTAATAGCTTTTAAAAAAGTTGTTTAACTAAAACCATTTATTTAGTTATAAATCACCATCTCTATTCAATAACTCAAATTTATTTAGTCATATTTGCACTAAAGAAATTAAATATCAAAATAGTGCAAATCAATCAATATTCAACTCCCAATCTTCAAGGATACTATGGCAATTTTGGTGGTGCTTTTGTACCAGAAATGTTGTATAAAAATGTAGAAGAATTACAACAGCAATACCAGCAAATTGTTAATACACCAAGTTTTATAGATGAGTTTGATGCTTTATTAAAAGATTATGTAGGCAGGCCAACTCCTTTGTTTTATGCTAATAGATTAAGTGAAAAATATAACGCCAATATCTATTTAAAAAGAGAGGATTTGTGCCATACAGGTGCTCATAAAATAAACAATACAATTGGGCAAATTTTATTGGCACAACGTTTAGGAAAAACAAGAATTATTGCCGAAACTGGTGCTGGCCAACATGGAGTAGCTACTGCAACTGTTTGTGCCTTAAAGGGGATGGAGTGTATTGTATATATGGGTGAAAAAGATATTGAACGTCAAGCTCCTAATGTTGCAAGGATGAAAATGCTAGGAGCAACTGTGGTGCCTGCAACAAGTGGCAGTAAAACTTTAAAAGATGCAACCAATGAGGCTATTAGAGATTGGATTAATAACCCAAACGATACTCATTACATTATTGGAAGTGTGGTTGGGCCTCATCCTTATCCAAATATGGTAGCTCAATTTCAAAGTGTAATAAGTAAAGAAATTAGGCAACAATTATTAACTCAAACTGGTAATGAATTGCCAAATACTGTTATTGCTTGTGTTGGTGGTGGCAGCAATGCTGCAGGTGCTTTTTATCATTTTTTGGAAGATGAATCAGTAAATATTGTAGCTGTAGAAGCAGCTGGAATGGGTATAAATACAAATTATTCTGCTGCAACTACTGTTTTGGGTACACCAGGTATTTTACATGGTAGTAAAAGTTTGTTAATGCAAACTAGTGATGGGCAAGTGGTTGAACCTCATAGCATTAGTGCAGGTTTAGATTATCCAGGAATTGGCCCTATGCATGCCAACTTGTTTGAAACTAAAAGAGCTGTTTTTATGAGTGCTACTGATGATGAAGCTTTAGAAGCAGCATTTGAAGTAAGCAAACTAGAAGGTATAATTCCAGCGTTAGAAACTGCTCATGCGTTTGCTGTTTTAAAAAC
>JBMLOR010000225.1:0-1600 GCA_049242865.1 Chitinophagaceae bacterium
AGTGTAAAAGTAAATGATGATACCATTACAGGTTTCACCCAAAAGAATGATTTTAGAAAAATTTATTTGGATGATTGAGCCTACTGATTATTTTCGTTACTGCAATATTTATTCAATTTAATGGAAAAATATTGATATTTAAACTCAATTTCAATTTTAAATGAATAGTTTATTCGTTGTTCTTTTTTGTTTTTTAGGATTGCCTGTTTTTTTATTCTCTCAAAATCAAACTTCTACAAAAGCAAAAAATATTCTCTTACAAAATAACATAACTGGAAAAAAATTAATAAAAGAATATAATAAAATTGATACAATTTTTACTGCTACACCAAAATTAGTTAATGGGCAAAAACTTAAGTATGGCATTGGTCAAACTATACGAGATGTTGCTGGCACTACATTTTCTATTACCGAAGTAACAAAAGAATTGGTAAAACTACAAAATGGCAATTGGCAATTTTGTAATGAAGGCTTAAATCATGAACCTGTTTTTTTATATGCAAATACTAAAGGAGAAGTTTTTGCTGTATGCTCTGGCAAAGGGTTTGGCTGGAAACTTTACAAACTAAAAGATAATAATTGGATTAAAATTTCAGAAAATTTTGCCGCATGGCCTTTAACAACTGGTGCAGATGGAAATGTATATTGCTTAAAGGAATTTAAAGACGCAAATAACAAGCAGTATAAAGCCATTCATATTTGGAAAGAAGATAGTTGGTTGCCAATAGAATACCATAATAATCAACAAGTTTTTTACGACGATAATCTAAAAATATACATTACGCCAAACAGCACCATTTATGCAACTGCCACACAAAAAAACAGTGGTACAGAGCAATTAGTTATTTACGAATGGAAAAATAATAATTGGAAAAAGATTGGGGAATTTACTGATTTATACCTTGCAAGTGCCACAAAAGGAACAGACTTAGAAAATAGGTTTTATGTAACCTATTTAAAAAACAACATGTATTTTTTAAGGAGATGGGATGGTAGTTTATGGGTTGATGTTCCCTATCCTTTAAATACAACTAAGTATGGCATATTATCTAATAACCTTACAGGAGATTTGTTTTTTGAAATGCCATCTATAGAACAAAGAACCTACTATAAATTGGAACAAAACAATTGGGCAAAATTAGAAGGCATACCAAAACACATTTTACCTAAATATAATAAAGAAGTTTTTGTACAAAAAGAAGGTTATTATTATGAAAATAAATATGGGTTTAAATACAATTTAGGCAATAATTTCATAATAAAAAAAAGAGCCTACAAAGTATATGAACTAGATTTGCCCTTTGCTGCACGAAATAAACTTTCTCCAGAAATTATTGCACACTTAGCAAAATTTAAATTAATAACAAATAATGGTAAACTTGGCTTAACTGGTTTTGTAAAAGATTACCCTACAATACATCCAATTTTTGATAGTATTCAAATAAAAGAAAACTACTATACCCAAAATGAATATTTGCAAGCAGAATTAATAGACTATAAGCCTGTAGGATTGGCTTTGTTTAAGAATGGAAAAGAAATTTATGTAGATATTTTGTCGCTTAAATGGTTTCCTAACCTACCCAATGAACCTTTTAATGGG